>JBEEJU010000094.1:0-17620 GCA_041169045.1 Pseudomonadota bacterium | reverse complement strand
AAATACAAAACAAGGAAATCATTATGACCACTCAGTTTATCACCGCATATTACGGTGAAATGTCCGTACAATTTCAAGAAAATGGCTTTATCAACGCCACTGCAATTGCCAAGCAATTCAACAAACAACCTAGAGATTATTTAAAATCAAACCGTACTCAAGAGTACATGAAATCCATTAAGAAAGTTCTCTTAATGGAACAAAATCAATTAGTTAAAATTCAAAACGGTGGTAATCCTCAAGAAATTGGCACTTGGATTCATCCTAAACTTGCAGTTGATTTTGCTCGATGGCTAGATTCTGATTTTGCCGTTTGGTGCGATATGCAAATCGAAAAAATCCTACATTCACGTCCTGCGCCTGACAATTTCGCCGAATTTTTAAGACCGATTACCGAACCCATTACGTTTGAGGATTTTCGCTGGCGACATCAAGTGTTGTTTAATGCTTGGCAAAATCTGCAAAATGCTCAAGTAGCAATGACTTTAACCGGTGCAGAGTTATTAATTGGTAAACGTTTACTGAAATCTAAACGTTTGTTTTAAACTCAAATTATTGTTATCGTGCTTTTTGTTTAATTTCGCACGATCTGTAAAATATAAAACCGTCGGCGATTAATTCAACGGCGGTTTTTTATTGCCTATATTAACCTCAATAAAATGCTAAAATGAATTGAATCATTTTATAAAATTCATTCATTAAAATAGTATTATTTTTTATGCGCTCACTTTATCCGACTTTTGGGGGAATGGCTTTAGCGAATCATAAACCAATGATTACGCCAATAATTCAATCCAGTTTATTACCGAAACAACTGATTTATCCTTTATTCTATCGTCACTCTTGGCTAACGCCATTAGTTAAAATAGGGCAGAGAGTTTTAAAATATCAACCCTTAACGATGACCAATTCATTAGCGATTCCACCTATTCATGCGGCGAGTTCAGGAATAATTAAAGCGATTCAACCAATGCCAATGGCTCATCCTTCCAATTTAACAGTTAATTCAATTGTTATTGAAACAGATGGTGAAGATAAGGCAATTGAATTAGATAAAATCAATCTCCATGAATTCACTAAAAAAGATTGTATTCAACGGATTCATCAAGCAGGTATTATCGGTTTAGGCGGTGGCGGATTTTCGACCGCTATTAAAATGAGTGGCGATTATCAATTAGATTATTTAATTATTAATGCGGTTGAATGTGAACCTTATTTGAATTGTGATGATGCTTTAATTCAGCAATATGCAGAAACAATTGTAACCACCGTCGCCTTATTATTAAGGATTTGGCAAATTCCAACAGCAATGATTGCGATTGAAGAAGATAAATTATTGGCTTATAGTCAATTAATAATGGTCGCTAAAATTTATCCGCAAATTGAAATAGTATTAATTCCAGCGATTTATCCAAATGGTTATGAAAAACGTTTAATTCAACAATTAACTGGACGCATTATTCCATCTCAGGGAATTCCGCCACAATTCGGAATTTTATGTATTAATGTTGCAACTGTTTTTGCAATTTATCAAGCATTATATTTAGCTCAACCTTTAATTGACAGAGTGGTTTCAATAACTGGAGAGGCTATTAAATTTCCGAAAAATGTTCGGGTATTAATCGGTACATCTATTGAAGAATTAATGAATCAATTGAATGAAGATTTAACTCAAATTAATATAACGATTGGTGGTTCAATGACGGGATTTAATCTTGAAAATAAGATAGCACCTATTATGAAAACAACACAAGGAATTTTATTAATGCCTAAAGCAAAAATAATCCCTCAGCCAATGGCTTGTATTCGTTGTGGTGAATGTGCAAATGTTTGTCCAGCACAATTATTACCGCAGCAACTTTATCGATACAGTTCGCCATTTGATTTAGCAAATCTACAGGCTCATTATTTATCAGCGTGTATAGAATGTCGTTGTTGTGATAGTGTTTGTCCGAGTCAAATTCCATTAGTAAATTATTTTCGCACTGCTAAACATAAAATTATCATGAAAGATTTACAACAACAACAGGCTATATTGGCTAAACAACGTTATCAAGCTAAACAATTACGTCAGCAACAGCAATTAGAAATTCAGGCTGAACGATTAAAAAAACAAAAACTAGAATTAGCCGCATTAAAAGCGAAAATAGCGACTAAGAAAAAGGTTACAGATTAAAAAATAATATCGCATTTTTTGGGATAATTAACTGATTGTTTTTTAAGTTAAAATAAATTCAATATTTATTGCTAAACATTTTTTTAAGAGTAATCGAGGTTTATTGTCTATAATAAATTTATTTATAAGATAAAAAATAAAATCTACCATGAGCCGCTCAATTTTGTTGACTATGTTATTTAATTTAATGTTTATTCATCAAACTTTTGGTGATGTAAATAGACCTTATACTTTAGAAGATGAATTGGCTTATTTAAGAGCTGAATTTATCAATAATACAGTGGTTTCGGCTTCAAAATTTGAGCAAAAATTAGCCGACGCACCCAGTATTATTTCCGTTTTTAGCGAGACCGATATTCAGCGTTTAGGGGCAAATACTTTAAATGATATTTTACAACTTGTTCCGGGAATGCAAGTGGAAATGAAAAGTAATGGACGACAAAAGGTTTGGATTCGCGGGATTCAATCTGAATTTAATCAAAAAATTCTGGTTTATTTAGACGGCGTTCCTTTTCGCGATATTTTTGGAGATTTTGCAATTGACGAAGAATTACCCTTAGATAATGTCAAACGAATTGAAGTAATACGCGGACCTGGAGCGAGTTTATATGGTGCAAATGCTTATTCTGGTGTGATTAATTTATATACCTATAAACCGGGTGAAAAAAATCAGCAACATTTACAACTTCGTTATGGAAATCAAAATACACAAACCGGTTATTTCGCTATTGATCAAGATATTAAAATTGGTAAAGTGTTAATCGATGGTAAATTATTACATTCGGATTCAACTACGCCTGAATTTAATGCCAAAGGTTTGCCTAATAATCGGTCAAGAGAAAAGGATTTCAGTTTTGCTCGTATTAAAGCTGGATTTTTTAATAATGAATTATTATTTACCGGTTATTTTGGTGAATATAAATACCAAAGAGTTGATGTTGATTTTAATAATCTGAATTATCGCAGACATCGAAATATTTATCTGGATTTAGCTTATCAACATCAGTTTAATAATACATTTAGTATTGATAGTAAAACCACTTATATTTGGCGAAAACGCTATGAAAATATTAATATTTTTACCGATAATCATCAACAAATAATTAATTCTTCAGAGAGTTATGTTGATCCTATAGAAACGTTTAGCAGTCGTCATTATTTAACTTATAAACCTAGCAATAGTAATACACTGATTTCAGGATTTGAAATTGAACATAATCATATTAATAGTACCGTTCATGATAATCTGACTGGAGAAAGTAGTAGTTTAATTATCGATCCGCAATATAAAGGGATTGGCTTTACTAATTACAGTATTTTTGCTCAAGATACCCAAAATTTTTTAAATAAACAACTTATCATTACAGCTGGTTTACGTTACGATATATTGCAATTATTTGATAATCAATTATCTTATCGTTTCGGATTAATTTATAATTTTACGCCGAATATTTTTAGTAAACTTTTATATGCTACTGCTTATCGTTCGCCTACCAATCAAGAATTTACTCGTGATCCAATAGGGACGGTGCGTCCAGATTCAGAAACAATTAAAACGTTAGAAGCGCAATTAGGTTATCAAAATAATTCAGCACGTTATTCTTTAACCGCATTTTATAATAAATTAAACGGCGTGATTGATAGAAATAATCAATTCTTTCATCCTTCATTAACTGTTGCTTCAGATTCTTTTAGTAATTTAAGTCGCCAAGAAACATATGGTATTGAATTTGAATCCAAATTTTATTTTAATGATTATTTAGATGGATTTTTAAATGGAACTTGGTTTCAAGCTCAAAATTTAACGGCTAATCGTGCTATTCCATTATTAGCTGATTGGACAATGAGTTTTGGTTTAACTGGACATTATCATTGGGAAATTGGCGATTTTCATTTAGATAATAGCGTCATGGTTTATGGAAAACGTAAAGATTGGCCTAACGATATTTGGCAGATTAATGTGCAACAACGTTATCCGAATCGTAGTAATCATTTTACTGATAGTTTTGCAATATGGAATTTAGGTTTACATTACGATATTAAAGAAAGTTTTGCCAAAGGTTTAAAATTAGCTTTATTGGTGCGTAATGTTACAGATGAAATTTATTTTTCGCAAAATTTTGTTGTACCAGCAATCAATAAACCAGCGAATTTTGATAATCAATATGATCGCCGTTCAATTATTTTTACCGCGGATTATTCGTTTTAAAATAATAAAGAGGTAGCATTTTTAATTGGGTAACAAGCCAAGCGGATTCGTTTGTTTTTTATTCACTAAAAATGCTACCTGATTTTAGGAGTGATATTTAATTTATTTTGATTATCAATCCGCTTTTATTCAGTGGAATTAGTCGATTCTTCAGTTGTCGATACGACGGCAACAGCAGTCGATAAAGAATCAATAAATTTCTTAAACCATTCTGCATGTTGCATATTTTTTAAATCAGGATCATTTAACATGACTTCTACGCTAGGTAAACTTCCCTGTTTTTGAGCTTCTAATAACGCTTGTTCACAGGCTTGATCTTGATTAAATAAACTATAAATACAAGCAATATTATAGGAAGCAGTTCCTTTATGAATGCGATTAGCAATTTCAAAATATTCTTGAGCTAAACGATATAATTCATCATCAATACTCACTTGTTTTAAACGGGCTAAATCCATATAAGCGACTCCGCCATCAATCGCAGCCCCTAAATACTCAGGATCGATAATTCGGCAAAAATTAAATTTTTGAATGGCCTCTTGATATAATTTAATCGCTTCATGTCCAGTTTTGGTTTTTGCTTGATGTAATAACGCAAATCCCCAATGATATAAACTATCAGAAATCATTAATTCTTTATGAATTGCCATTTCAAATCCTTGATAAGCAGATTCAAATAAACGATCTGCGTTTTCACCGGTTTGATGACGCGCACGAGTGACTTGTTGAATAGCATTTTTTAAAGCAGATTTTTTTTTAATAAGATCAATAATTGACATAATAAATTATCCAGTTAAATTAAACAACAGTTGACAAATTTTTCTTTGAAAAAAGAATCGAAAATCTCGATTCAGAATAACAATAATAGCATTATTTTGAGATTATCATGTTAAGCCGGTTAATTGAATATTATTTTATAATGTTTTTGAAAAAGAGTAAATCTTTATAGGTCAATAATTAATCGGTTATTTAGACTGAGTTAATTTAACTGTCAATCGATTAATAAAAGCCAATTCATTTATTTAGGATTTATTTAATCCTCTAGTAATGATATAATTTACTTAATTTTAGATTAAACAAATACAAATACAGTGTCTGCAAATTTAGATCAATTACTCACACAAGCTTTACAAGCACTCAATACGGCTAACGATTTAACCGAATTGGATCAAATTCGCGTTGCTTATTTAGGCAAAAAAGGCGAGTTTACCTTACAAATGAAACAATTAGCGAATTTGGAGGTTGAACAACGTCGCCAATTTGGTTCGGTAATCAATCAAGCTAAAGAACAATTTCAAACAGAATTGGAACATCACAAAAATCGGCTTACTCAAGCTGCGTTAGCCGCACGATTAGCCAGTGAAAAAATCGATGTGACTTTGCCGGCTCGTGGACAAACTATTGGCAGTTTACATCCGGTAACGTTGACTTTAAGACGCATTCAGCAAATTTTTGCGAGTGTTGGTTTTCAAGTTGAGGAAGGACCCGAAATTGAAGACGATTACCATAATTTTGGTGCGTTAAATATTCCTCCGCAACATCCCGCGCGCGCGATGCACGATACTTTTTACGTCGATGCGCATCAAGTGTTGAGAACCCATACTTCGCCGGTACAAATTCGCGTGATGGAATCCCAAACTCCGCCGTTAAAAGTGATCGCGCCCGGACGGGTTTATCGTTGCGATTCAGATTTAACTCATACACCGATGTTTCATCAAGTCGAAGGATTTTGGGTTGATCAACAAGTCAGTTTTGCTGATTTGAAAGGCGTAATTTATCAATTTTTACGCGCTTTTTTTGAACAAGATAGCCAAGTGCGATTTCGTCCTTCGTATTTTCCATTTACCGAACCTTCCGCAGAAGTCGATATTGAATGCGTCATCTGTAGAGGAAAAGGTTGTCGAGTTTGTGGGCAATCCGGTTGGTTAGAAGTGATGGGCTGCGGCATGATTCATCCCGAAGTTTTTCGGGCAGTGAATATCGATAGTGAGATTTATAGTGGTTTTGCCTTTGGAATGGGCGTAGAACGTTTAGCAATGTTACGTTATGGAATCAACGATTTACGGTTATTTTTTGAAAATGATTTGAATTTTTTAAAACAATTTACCCCTAATGCAAGGATGAAATCATGAAACTCAGTGAAGCTTGGTTAAGAACTTTAGTCAATCCTAAATTATCGACCACCGAATTGGTTGAGCAATTGACAATGGCAGGATTGGAAGTTGAATCAGTAACGGCGGTTGCTGGTGAATTTAGTGGCGTGGTTGTTGCTGAAGTATTGACAGTGATTCCTCATCCAAATGCAGATCGGTTACGAGTGTGTGAAGTCAAAGTAGCTAACAATGAAATTTTGCAAATTGTTTGTGGAGCAACAAATGTCAGAGCTGGATTGAAAGTGCCGGCGGCATTGATTGGTGCAGTTTTACCGCAAGATTTTAAAATCAAAAAATCCAAATTACGCGGAGTAGAATCGCAAGGCATGTTGTGTTCTGCAACAGAATTAGGTTTAGCAGAAGTTGCCGACGGCTTATTGGAATTAGCAGCCGATGCGCCGGTAGGGGTAAATATTCGGCAATATTTACAATTAGATGATCATATTTTGGAATTTAATTTAACGCCAAATCGTGCAGATTGTTTAAGTGTAGAAGGATTAGCCCGCGAAATTGCTGCGCTTAATGGTATCGTTTGGCAACCTTTAAAAACGGAATCAACCGAAATTACAGTTTCACAATCATTGCCGATAATCGTAGCAAATCCTGAAGCTTGTCCACGATATTTAGGTCGTGTTATTCAAGCGGTTAATCCTCAAGCGGCTACGCCTTTGTGGATGATGGAACGCTTGCGACGCAGTGGTCAGCGCAGTTTAGGAATTTTGGTGGATGTGACTAACTACGTTCTATTGGAATTGGGACAACCGTTACATGCGTTTGATGCTGCAAAATTAAGCGGAAATATTCAGGTTCGTTATGCGCGAGTTGGTGAATCATTAGCTTTATTAAATGGTCAACACATTGAATTAACCGCTGAGACTTTAGTGATCGCTGATCAGCAAAAACCGCTGGCTTTAGCAGGCATTATGGGCGGCAGTGAATCGGCTGTGAGTGAAACGACTACCGATATTTTTTTAGAATGCGCTTTTTTTAACCCGATAATCATGGCGGGTAAAGCCAGACAATATGGTTTACATACGGATTCTTCTCATCGTTTTGAGCGCGGGGTTGATTTTGAATTACAACATCGAGCTATTGAAAGAGCAACGCAATTAATTGTTGAAATTGCCGGTGGATTAGTCGCTGAAATTAATGAATTTGTGGATCAAAAACATTTGCCCAAAATTTCACCAATTCAATTACGTCATTCACGCATTAATCAAGTATTAGGAATTGAAATTGCAGACAATATAGTGATTGATATTTTGCAAAATTTAGGAATGCAAGTATTGTCTGAATCTAATATTTGGACAATCATTCCGCCTAGTGCTAGATTTGATATTAAAATTGAAGCCGATTTAATTGAAGAAATAGCGCGAATTTATGGCTACAATCAATTACCGCAACAATTAACTATTACGCCGAATCAATTAGCTCAAGTTCAGGAAACGCAATTAACTTTAGATCGGATTAAAGATTTATTGGTGGATCGTGGTTATCAAGAAATTGTGAGCTACAGTTTTGTTGATCCGAATTTGCAACAACAATTAATGCCTGATTTTCCTGCAGTTGCTTTGCAAAATCCCATTTCTAATGAAATGGCGGTGATGCGCACCACTTTGTGGAGTGGATTACTCAGCACCGCTTTACACAATTTACATCGGCAACATTCTCGAATGCGCTTGTTTGAAACTGGATTGCGTTTTGTGCAACAAGATGGGCAATTGCAACAGCAAAAAAGATTAGCCGGATTAATTATAGGATCGGCAATGCCGGAACAATGGGCAGAAGCGAATCGTCCGGTGGATTTTTTTGATTTAAAAGCCGACGTAGAAGCCATTTTTGCCTTAAGCGGTTCTGCGGTGGAATATGTTTCTGCGAATCATAGCGCGTTACATCCCGGACAATCGGCGCAATTGTTGAATTCTCAAGGTGAATTGATAGGATGGGTAGGTTTATTACATCCGACTTTAGAACGTAATTTGGGCTTTCATCAATCGGTATTTTTATTTGAATTAGATCAAGCCACACTATTGACTAAACCATTGCCCCATTTTCAACCGTTGTCTAAATTTCCTTCAGTACGTAGAGATTTAGCCATAATCGTCGAAGATAAAATCACAGCGAATGCTATAATAAATAGTATTTATCAGAGTGCTGAGGCTAATTTACAACAGGCTTTTATTTTTGATGTTTATCAAGGTAAGGGCATCACCGAAGGATACAAAAGTATCGCTTTAGCATTGATTTTACAAAATAATGAGCAGACGCTAACCGATTTGCAAATCGATGCTATAGTTACTAATTTTTTAAACACATTGACCCGAGATACGGGTGCAAAATTGAGAGATTAAAATAATATGGCGTTAACCAAAGCAGATTTTGCAGAAAAATTATTTAATGATTTAGGCTTAAATAAACGCGAAGCTAAAATCATTGTAGAGTTGTTTTTTAAGGAAATTAAAGATTCTCTCGAAAAAGGTGAAGAGGTTAAATTATCGGGATTTGGCAAGTTTGAGCTACGCGATAAAACCAGTCGTCCCGGACGTAATCCTAAAACCAGTGAAGAAGTGACCATTACCGCTAGACGAGTCGTCACTTTTAAATCAGGACAAAAACTCAAAGCTCGAGTCGAAGCATATGCTGGAACCCAGTAATAACAATGAATTACCACCTATACCGACAAAAAAATATTTCAGTATTGGTGAAGTCAGCGAACTGTGTGGTGTTAAGCCACACGTTTTACGTTATTGGGAACAAGAATTTCCTCAATTAGCGACGGTTAAAAAACGCAGTAATCGTCGTTATTATCAAGCGCAGGATATATTAGTGATTCGCCAAATTCGTTCGCTGTTGTACGACAAAGGCTATACGATCAGCGGAGCGCGGATACATTTGACCGGTTCTGAGGATAAACAAGACTCTCAACGTACTTTGCAATTGTTAAGACAGATGATTATTGAGCTTGAGGAAGTCTTAGAGCTACTCAAATAGCCGATTATCAGATATAATAACCAGCTCACTTTAAACTTTCAGTTTAATCTATCGGGGCGTAGCGCAGCTTGGTAGCGCACTTGCATGGGGTGCAAGGGGTCGGAGGTTCAAATCCTCTCGTCCCGACCAGATCATAACCTTTTTAAATCGCTTTTCTTTTTTTCATTCGTTTCGTTTTTGACTGGTTTAGAAACGAGCTGGTCTATTCATTTATACATATGGCTTTACACTGTGGAATTGTTGGTTTGCCGAATGTCGGCAAGTCAACCCTATTTAATGCACTGACTCAAGCGCAAATTGCAGCAGAGAATTATCCGTTTTGCACTATCGATCCGAATGTCGGTGTGGTTGAAGTGCCTGATCCGCGAATGCAAGCTTTAGCACACATTGTTAAGCCAGAACGTGTGATTCCAACCAGTATAGAATTTGTCGATATTGCGGGTTTGGTTGCCGGAGCATCTAAAGGCGAAGGTTTAGGAAATCAATTTTTAGCCAATATTCGAGAAACCGATGCAATCGTGCATGTGGTTCGTTGTTTCGATGATCCAAATGTGATTCATGTAGCGGGGAAAGTGAGTCCATTAGATGATATTGAAGTCATCAATACTGAGTTAGCTTTAGCCGATATGGTAACAGTGGAGAAAGCTTTGCAAAAAGCAACCAAAAATGCCAAATCAGGTCAAAAAGAAGAATTAGCCAAAAAACAATTATTAGAACAAATTTCGGCTCATTTAGATCAAGGTTTACCGGTTCGTAGTTTAGGATTATCACCCAGCCAGTTAAAATTAATTAAAGAATTATGTTTAATTACAGTGAAACCCGTTTTGTATGTAGCGAATGTTGAAGAACAAGGTTTTGAGAATAATCCATTATTAGAACAAGTACAACAATTTGCTGCCGCTGAAAAATCCGCAGTTGTCGCGGTTTGTGCTGCGATTGAAGCGGAGTTAGTCCAATTAGATGAAGCCGATAAACAAGAGTTTATGGCTGAATTAGGTTTTACTGAACCCGGACTACATCGAGTCGTTCGTGCGGCGTATCAACTGTTAAATTTGTTAACCTATTTTACCGCTGGGGTTAAGGAAGTTCGCGCGTGGACTATCTCTACTGGTATGTTAGCTCCTCAAGCTGCGGGGGTGATTCATACTGATTTTGAAAGAGGTTTTATCCGTGCTGAAATTATCGCTTATCAAGACTTTATCACTTACAAAGGTGAACAAGGAGCAAAAGACGCAGGCAAATGGCGTTTAGAAGGCAAGGAGTATGTCGTTCAAGACGGCGACGTGGTGCATTTTCGTTTCAATGTTTGACAATAATCTAGCATCACTTTATAATCACCAATTCTATTCTGTATTACCTCTTCGACGGCGATGTAGCTCAATCTGGTTAGAGCGTGGGATTCATAACCCCAAGGTCGGTGGTTCGATTCCACCCATCGCCACCACTTTATTTCCTTCCGTTATTCATTTATTTATTCGGCTATTTTGCATCTGCTGCAAAAGTCTTTGATCTGAATTCCTTTTTTCCTATCAAATTTTTCCTAATAAGGCATTTAACACATTTTTGAGATTTTTTCATTCAATTATTTTTTTGCGTAACTTATTGTTTTATAAAATTTATTTAAATTTTAAATAAAAAAATTAACTGTTAATTTAAAAACAAAATTGGGTTAAATAACATAGTTATTATTAATAAGGATAAAAAATAGGATTAAATTTAATAATTATCTTTTTATAAATCAATTAGTTAATTTGATAATGATTATTGTTAGCGAAGTGGTATGTTTAGTGCTTAGGTGTTAAAACATCATTAGTCATTAATTCGCGGGAGAATTTTTAAATGTTAAAACAACTGTCATTCTATGGAGCGACGGCATTACTGGTTGGTGCCAGCTCATTCGCCCTTGCTCACACAGGCGTTAAAGATAAAGTTATGGAAGCGACCCCAACTTATACTGCATTTACCGTAGGTCACGGTTGTAGTGATAGCGTTGCCAAAGGTCCACGTCAAGATGTTATTGCGGTTAGTGCTGTATTTCCTAATTCCTTCGACGCAAGTAAATCGATTGTGACTAAATTAGACAGTACCGGTGCAACGACTGCAACTTTACCTGATTTATCTGCTGACATCGTTGGCGCAGTTGCCGGTAAAGGCTTCAATTTAGGGATAGGTTTAGTTGCCGGTGGTGGGACTTTATTCCCTAATTTTATTCCAGTTTACGAAGAAGATCGTACCGCTGCGCCCAGCGCGGAAGGTTCTTACCCAACTTCAGCTCGTGGTTTACACACTTGGCAGGGTTTGCCATATGGCGGCGCGCCTTTATTAGAATCTTTAATTAGCGAAACTGGTTTAGTGCCATTTAAAGTTGGTTCAATTCAGTTTAATACCGCTTCTTGTGCGAAAAGTTTGAAAGTACGGATTGCCGTTGCAAACTGGTGTCGTCGTGGACCAGCAAGCAAAGATTTAGGTGATCGTGTGGATGTATGGATGGGACATACTACGCCTTTATTTAAAGATCAACGCACTATGTCTGATGCTGATCCGGCTAAAGCCACTTATTGGCCTACTTTAACCATCGTTCGTGATACCACAAAAAATCCATTACCGAATAACTGTGCATTTAACGCTGATGGAACTCAAGGTTATGATATAGCGATTGAACCTACCAGTGCAGACATTGATGCGAATTTGCCGATTCCGACTGCGGCTTATCCAAAAGGTTCTCACGGTTATCAATTTTTTCCTTAGAACTCACTCTATCGTAAACTTATTTACGATTTGATAAATTCTAAGTTTACTGATCGGCTATTGACTATAATGCTCAATAGCCGATTTTTTTATCGATTACTCTCAGTTAGGAAGAAATATGTCTTATCGTTATTTAGCTTTCATTTTTGTATTGAGCGGCAATATCGTTTTAGCTCATGAACAAACCGGCAGTTTAGGAAAGTCTGCAAGCGCGACGGATTTATATCAAATTCAATGTTTTGATAATGGTGACGGGACGGGAAATACCGCTCGTTTAGTAACTCAAATTATTGATTCACCGCCTAAAGTGGCGGCTAAACTGAGTGTACAAACGGTTAAAGCCGCTAAAGCAACGAACACCACTGATGCGATTGATGGCGACGCTTTAGGCAGTCCATTTGCATCCAACTACGGCGGTGATGGTTATTATTACGTCATAGTTAACAAAGATGGAGCTGGAGTTGAAAGTTACACATTGGATTTTCATTGCCAAAGCAGTTCTGGCGAACACACAGGTACTGAAATTTCTTCGTTACAAAATCAGTAAATTTGGTTTAATAGAAATATTTTGCAATCAGTGATAAAACAAATGGAATCTAAAGCTAAAGGTTTGGATTCCATTTAATAAGCGAAAGTTTATTCATAAAAATCCGCAATCGTTTGTAATGTGCTGAGAGAATAATCTGAATAACTGCGAATCTTTTTCATTTTTTAATGTCTCTTGAATAACAATCAACCGTAAAGTCCATGTGCCGATTTTTGCTATTACGGTTTAGAATAATGAATTAAAATTTAATTAATTTACCTAATTCAATAATTTGGTCTAAATGAAAATCAAATTGTTCATTCCAATACAGTCGTTTATGTTTAAATTTTACCGTTTTAAATAATTCTTTATTGTAAAGCGGTTTATAAAAAGGAATGCGCTGTAATTGTGGTTTAACATCAAAATCAATCACTGAATCATTGTCTAAATAAATTCGTACAATATAATTTTCTTTCGCTTCAGCATTAATCAGTTTCATGGTTTTTATCTTAAAGGCTCGATACGGTGTGGTTCTTGTCCTGCAATGGCTAATTTCCAGTCCACGATTAAGGATTCCTGATGTAATTCAATCCAAGCTTGTACTAATCGCATTTGTTTTCGCGGTAAATTGCCGGAAAGAATTTCTCCATTTAGGATTGAAAATACAGCCTCATCATCTTGATATTCGGCATGAATATGTGGAACATGGTGTTGTTCGTTATCGTAAAAATACATCAAAATTTGAATACCATAAAACACAGAAATTGTTGGCATGATTTTTTCCTAATTTAAAAAAATGGTAAGTACAAACGTATAAGTTTTCAGCTAAATAGAAATATATAAATTATCAAATATTTCTATTTTAAAATCCTCCTTTACCAAAAGAGAGAGTTCCCCCTTTATTAAAGGGGGCTAGGGGGATTTAACAATCTCCGATCATTTTCGACGACTTACTTAGATATTTTTGAATTAAGCTTAAAAGTTTTTAGTTTAAAGTGATTTAATTTTGTCGAATTTTAAACTGTTTTACTTTTTGTTTAAATTCAGATAACGTTGAAATCGCTGTTATTTTACCATAACGTAATTGTAAATATAATTGCGTAATTTGTATAATCGATTCAGCTTGAGAGGGAAATTGTAAACTTGCGCGTTGACAAAAATCAAATGCTCCTTCTGAATCAGTTTTAATCATTTTTACATTCGCTAATTTTCGACAAAATTGTTGATAAATACGTTGTACCGGATCAATTTTATGAGGTAAAGGTTTTAATAACCAAAACGCTAATAACGCAATCACAATTCCCCCGATTATTATTAACCATCGGATCATTTCAATAAAATCTTGAATCCCAAATTGGGTTAAAAAATGGGTTTGATTTTGCCGATCATAATTAATAACCCAGCGTTGCCATTGATAATCGATATTGTCCCAAGTTTGACGTAATTGTTTAAGCCAATTCGGTGAATGCGCTGATAAATTAGAAAAGGCAATCGTTTCGGATTCTACTTGTTGATCAATATTAATCCCTTGTTCAATTCGTTCTGGAGCAACCGCCGCTGTGGGATCAATTCGTTGCCACCCTTTGCCCGCTATCCAAATTTCAGCCCAAGCATGAGCATCGGCTTGACGAATTTCCAAAAAATTTCCTATCGGATTTAATTCTCCACCTTGATAACCGCCAATGACTCGCGCGGGAATTTTTGCCACGCGCATTAAATACACAAATGCGGCCGCATAATGACTACAAAAACCGCGTTTAGTTTGAAATAAAAAAGTTTCAATCGGCTCACGATTCATTGCCGGCGGAGTTAATGTGTAATAAAACCCTTGTTGATGAAAATAATTGAATACCGCTTCAGCAAATTTTTCGGGATCAGCAGATGAAGTTTGTAATTGCTGTACCAAAGTTTGAATTTTTGGCGAAATGTGTAGCGGTAATTGCAAATTTTGCTGCAATTCCCACATCGTAATTGAACCGGTTTGATAATGCGGATAAGACACGATTTCATATTCCGCACGTTCCGTAAAAGATTTTTGCGTTTGTAATTGATAAGATTCAGTTTGTTGCACTTGGCTAGACCATTCAGCAGGTAAATCCAACGCATATAACCAATTTTTTTCTTGTGGCTCCATTAACAATTGATAACGATACGCTTGACCACTAAATTGTGGCAGATCAGGGGCTTGGTACGGTTCGGTTGGCGGAATCACTAACCATTGTTTACCATCGGTATAGCTGTAAGTTGGCCCGCGCCAATAACGTTGGTTTGCAGGCGGGCGCTCACCTTTGAATTTCACTCGAAAAACCAATTCTCGTGATAAACCTAAATCAGTCATGGAACCGGGTTCTAAACTGTCGCTTAAACCGGTTTTATTTTTCGGCGGTTGATGCAGCCACATCCAATGCGGTGCGTCCACGCGCGGCACTAAAATAAATAAGCCGAAAGTTAAAGGTAAAGCTTGAGCTAATAAAATCACACTTTGTCTAAGGGCTAATTTAAGGGTAAATGGACTATTCGCAACGATTAAGGTAGAAAATAAACCGATACAAACCAAAGAGATATATAACAGCATGACAATATTTTGGTCATACAAAAATAAAGTGCTGGCGACAATAAAGCCTAAATAACTGATTAAATATAAATCGCGTTCGCGCTGAATTTCTAATAATTTCAAGCCTAAACTGATGATAAATAAAGAAGTTCCGCCGTCTTGTCCTAAAAAACTGTGATAATGCGTCCACCATAAACTGCCGCCAATCAGTGTGATTAAAAATAATATTAATTTTGAAGGTAGCCATCGCGGTTGCCAAATTCCCAACCATCGCCACACCAATAAGCCATTAAAAAAAGCCATCACGCTGGTTTCTATATATTGAAAATGCGGTAAATTAATTAATCCTACAGAGGTTAATAATAGAATTAACCATCGACGATTCGGGGCAAATGTTGACATAATGATTCAGTTTTATTTTTAAGCTTATTGGTTTATTGTAACCGAATTAATATTCGCTTTAGAGGATTAAATTTTAAACAAATGCGGTTACAATAAGAGCGTATTTTATAATTATTCTTGTTGAATTGTGATGTCAATTTCATTATTAAAAACGCCTTTACCTTATTTTAACGACAGCAGTCTATTATTTTCAGCGATTGCCGATTTACCTTGGGCAATTTTTTTAGACAGTGCCTATCCATATAGCCAACAAGGGCGTTATGATATTTTAGCTGCCGAGCCATTAGTTACTTTAATAACCAGCGGAGAATTAACTACAATTACTACTGCGACTCAACAATCTATTTCTACCATAAATCCCTTTCAATTAGTGAAACAAGAGTTAGCTAAATTTAAAATGGATTCATTAATTGATGAATTGCCTTTTCATGGTGGAGCTATAGGTTATTTCGCATATGATTTAGCCAGAAGATTAGAAAAATTACCGCAATTAGCTATTGATGCGGAACAAATTCCAGATATGGCAATTGGGATTTATCCTTGGGTAGTTATTGTAGATCATCAGCAACAATCGACCTATTTAATCGGTTTAGATTTAATTCAAGATCAATGGGATTTATTAATTGAAAAGTTTAGTCAAATTCAATCGACTATTGCGCGTCAGCCTTTTCAAATTTTATCTCAACCTAAAGCGAATTTTTCGGCAATTGAATACGAAACGGCATTTAATAAAATTAAATATTATTTAACTGAAGGCGATTGTTATCAAATTAATTTAACTCAACGATTTTGTAGCGATTGTCAAGGACATCCTTGGTTGGCTTATCAACGATTACGTCAATTAAATCCCGCGCCTTTTAGTGCCTATTGTCATTTGCCTAATTTGCAAATTTTAAGTTCTTCTCCAGAACGTTTTTTAAAAATTGAACAAGGTCAAGTGGAAACCAAACCAATTAAAGGTACGCGAAAAAGAATGGCTGATTCAATTATGGATCAACAACAAATTTTATCTTTAATGCACAGTTTAAAAGATCGAGCTGAAAATTTAATGATTGTGGATTTATTACGCAATGATTTAAGTAAAAATTGTGATATTGGTTCAGTTAAAGTTCCCAAATTATTTGCGATCGAAAGTTATGCAACCGTGCATCATTTAGTGAGCACTATTTGTGGACAATTAACCAATTCACAACAAGGAATTGATTTATTACAAAATTGTTTTCCTGGCGGATCAATTACCGGTGCACCTAAAATTCGAGCGATGGAAATTATTGAAGAATTAGAACCGCATAGGCGTGGAATTTATTGTGGTTCAATTGGCTATATTGATTTTAATGGTAATATAGATACCAATATAGCGATTAGAACTTTTATTCATTCACAAAATACGATTCGATTTTGGGCGGGCGGCGGAATTGTTTACGATTCTATTTGCACAGAAGAATATCAAGAAAGTTTTGATAAAGCCGCCGCATTATTGAAATTATTACGAGAATTTAGGGTATAAAATTAAAATATTAATTTTGAATTTCTACGATAGTATAAAAGGCTTGATTAGGTTTTTTATCACCAATGTTAACCGTATCATCATCATAAATAATAAATAATTTGTGTTTATCAATTAAGGTAATCCCTTCTGCTTTATGATTAAAAAATATAGGTTGATTATGACTATTCACAATTATTTTAGGAGGATTATTTTTTTCAAAATCCGTTAAGGATAAGTTCCATAATACAGAATTTAATTTATCTTTATTTTCAGAAGAAGTTAAAATCCACAACGATTGAGTTGAATGATCATAATGTATTGAAGATAAGCCCATATTTAATGATTTTAAGCTATTATTTGGATAAGTTGATA
>JBEEJU010000093.1:0-6439 GCA_041169045.1 Pseudomonadota bacterium | reverse complement strand
TGGAAGGCTATTTAGAACAAGTGATTGAACCGTTAATCCATGAACATCAAGCAGAATTGTTAACCCAATTAGGCGAGGAATAAAACAATGCAAGACATTCAATCTGCATTAATTGAAGGCTGTGCGATATTAAATGGCTATTCTGATAGTGCTGAATTAGATACTGAAGTTTTATTATGTTTAATTTTAGATAAAACTCGCAGTTATTTACGCACTTGGCCCAAAAAACAATTACATGCTCAACAGCGAATTCAATTTAAAAATTTATTAAAGCAACGTCAACAAGGAATTCCAATCGCTTATTTAACCGGTTCGCGGGAATTTTGGTCAAGAGAATTCAAAGTCAATCCTGATGTATTAATTCCTAGACCTGATACTGAATTATTAATTGAATTAGCTTTAGCTTTAATTCCAAAAGAGCAAAATTTAAAAATTATTGATTTGGGTACAGGCTCTGGAGCCATTGCTGTCACTTTAGCCGCTGAACGTCCACAAAGCCAAGTATTGGCTAGCGATATTAGCACCGCAGCGTTAAAAATTGCGAAACAAAATGCCGATCGATATTATTGTCGCAATTTACGTTTTATTCAAAGTAATTGGTTTGAAAATATTACTGAAATTGGCTTCGATTTAATTATTAGTAATCCACCTTATATTGCAGAAAATGATCCGCATTTACAACAAGGTGATTTACGTTTTGAACCCGTTTTAGCTTTAGTTGCTGAAGAAAATGGATTACAAGCAATTACTCAAATTGTCGAATCTGCGAATAAATATCTGAATCAAGGTGGATATTTGTTTATTGAACACGGTTTTAAGCAACAAGCTGCCGTACAATCGATTTTTGAATCTTTTGGTTATGCAACAATTCAAAGCCATCACGATTTAGCTGGCCATCCACGAGTAACTTCTGCTCGTTGGCATTATTAATTCAATATTTTGAATATATCTATGACAATTGAAATTGAATTACCTTTAAAACTCACTCAGCAATTATTACATCAAGCGCAACAATATTCTGATTTAGAAATTTGTGGCTTAGTTTCAATTCAGAATCAACAATTTTATCGTTGCTATCCTATTGAAAATATTGCTGATTTTCCACAAAAGCAATTTTTACTTAATCCTCAACAACAAATTCACGCGATTAAACAAATGCGTGAAAATGGAGAAACTTTATTTGCAATTTATCACTCGCATCCGCAAAGTCCAGCAATTCCTTCAGCGACGGATATTGCTTGGGCCGAATTTGCAAATATTTTTCATTTGATTATTTCTTTAAATATTAAAGGATTATTAGAAATTCGCGGATTTAAAATTGAACATCAACAAGTCGAAGAATTAATTTTACGTTTAATTCCTTAAGATTTTATAATGAATCCTCATTTATTCAAAGCTCGTTGGTTTCGTTACAGTATTTTACTCATACTGATTTTAAGTTTGAATGGCTGTTTATATTGGATTCGCGCTTATCAAACTTATTTACAATTATCTAATTTTGATCAAAATTTTAGCATTGAAGATCAAAAACAATTCACTGTTTATTTTAAACATCCGATTTTATATAATCAAGATTTAGTTTCTTTATCAAAATTACAGCCTAGTCACATTCAACCTTTAACTCAAGGGTCTCGTTGGCGATATATTTTTCGTAAAGTGGATGTTAATCAAAAATTAATTCAACCCGAATTAAATTTCTTTTTTGATTTAGATTTTAATGCTGAAAATCGAGTCACTCAATGGACATTTTCACCGTTGTTTTTACAAATTGCACCACCTAAATTTTTAGAAGTTTCTTTGCGCTCATTAGCCGGTGGAGAAATTAATAAAACTAAACGTCAATTACATGCAAATGCGGCGGCAATTAGTAAAATTCATGCGGAACTGCCACAAAAGAATACGGTGATTTCACAATTGGGCGCACCGATTGACATTCAACAACAAAATGATCAAGAGATTTATATTTATCATTTTTTGTTAGAAACTCATGATATTGAAGCTGGATATGAAGATCGGGCATTAAGTATAGTTAAATTAACTTTTGATAAAAATACGCATGAGCTTATCCAAATGGGGGGACGATTTGCTGGTTTAAAAATCTCCATTCATTATCGTCAATTTTTAGCGGATGAAAATAATGAATCCTAATATTGTTAACTCTATTCAATTATGGTTAAAAACCGTTATTATCGAATATTCAATTTGCCCTTTTGCGCAGCACGAATTTGACAATAACCGCATTCATTATTGTATTGATAGCTCGAATTCAATTGAAGAAAATGCTCAATTGTTAATTGCAGAAATTCAACGATTAGAAAGAAATGATACGATTGAAACCACTTTAATTATTTATCCTGAGCAATTTATTGCTTTTGATGATTTTTTAAATTATGTTGAGATTGCTGATGAATTATTAATTATGCAAGGTTATGAAGGGATTTATCAAATAGCCAGTTTCCATCCTGAATATTGTTTTGCAGATAGCGATTTAAATGATGCTGCTAATTATACCAATCGTTCGCCTTATCCAATGATTCATTTAATTCGAGAATCCAGTATAGAAAGGGTATTAAGGTTTTATTCTCATCCTGAAAAAATTCCTGAACGTAATATTGCATTAACGCGAAAATTGGGGTTAAGCAAAATGCAAACTTTATTAGCTGCTTGTCGATCATAATATGATCATTTATTAATTTTTTATTTTTCAATGGTTATTTTGGATCATAATGCTTAACGATTTTCCTAGGCAACAATTAGGTTTAATGATTCAAAAATTTGGTATTGATATTTGTCATCAGCCGAAAAAATGTGAAGCGATATTACGCGATTTATGTCCTGAATATCAACGTGAAATTCATTTATTAATTTCTGCTTTAAATCAGCAAGTGGTTCATGAATTACAACAAGCCGATCATTTACCTTTAACTTTATTGTGTCAACAATGTAGTCAACGTTTACAAAATCAATTGGGTATTCATGAAAATTTTGCAGATTGGGCAATTGAATCTTGGGTTTTGGCTTTAGGTTTCACTATAGATTCTAAGCCACCCGCTATTCATACTGATCATTGGCGAATCCAACTGAATCAATATCGACAATCGACATTAAAATGGTGGCACAATTTACCCTCTAAATTTAATCTATTTACGCCAATTATTTCTGCAAAACCGCAATATCGTTTTGTGATTGATCGATTTAAACAAAACCAATTTGCCATTAAAATGGTTTACATTTCTGGAAACCGCTTTATCATGGGAAGTCCAGAAACCGAACGAAATCGATGCTCAATTGAACGTCTCCATTCAGTAACGATTGCTGATTTTGTTATTGGTCAATATCCGGTGACTTTTGCCGACTATGATTTATTTGTTCAAGCCACACGAACACGCAAACCGCAAGATTATCAATGGGGTCGCGGACAACGACCCGTGATTGATGTCAGTTGGCAGGACGCAATCGCTTATACTCATTGGCTATCTGAACAAACTGGCTTACGCTACCGATTACCGACAGAAGCCGAATGGGAATATGCTTGTCGTGCTGGCACAGAAACTGCTTTTTTTTGTGGTGATAAACTAACGAATCAACAAGCTCATTTTAATGCGATACCTGCTGATCTAAGCCTACAGCAACACTACCAACGTCCACAATCAACGATAACTGTGGGGCATTTTCCGGCGAATCCATTTGGTATTTATGATATGTGCGGCAATGTATGGGAATGGACAGCATCGGCTTATAGTGCCGATTATAATGGCAGTGAATTACGCGCTGCGAATGATAATGACCATGAATATCGAATGTTACGCGGCGGAAGTTGGAAAGACTCAGCCGATCATTTGCGCAGTGCCTGTCGTATTCGACGGCATTTTACCGAACGAACTCATTTTATCGGTTTTCGTATAGCTAGAGATAATTAATCTTTTATTTTTTCACTCTCAATCATGAGATTCGATCTGTGATTTAATTTTTTATTTTTTATCAACCGCTGCTAATTTCAATCCTTTTAATCACGCGAGTATAATAATGAAACCAGAATATGCTTCGATTTGTGGCTATCAACAATTAAAAAAATTACGCACCGCATTAGCAATTTCTCGCGGCACTAAATTATTATCGACTTTACAACAAGAAGCCGAAAGTACCGTTTCTCATGATCAAACTAAGCGAGTAAGTTATTTGATTTCATTATTTTCTCGAATTCATCGAGATATTTTTTGTGATTGGAAAGATCAAGCCAGTTTTGATGAACACAATTATCGTCCGGGTGAAATGTTAGATGTCGATAAACGGCGACAATTTCGTAATATTATTTCCCGTTTAGTTTTAGATGAAGATTATAAAGATACTTTAGATGACGATTATAAAGATATTGCTGTTTTTGATCATAATGGTTTTGTGATTTATACCGATGATATTGCGCAACGTTTAGCTTTATTTTATGCAGAAATGCGAAAAGTTAGACCGTTTGAATATGGCAATCGATTAACTTTAGATTTTTTTATGGTAGCCTTAAGTCGAATGCCAGCATTTCATAGCGTTTATGAACAAGGAATTGATTTTAGACGTTTGGATAAATTAGATTGTGAAGCGTTACACAATATCCATAGCGATGATTCTGCTATTATTAAGGCTTTAGAACACGCATTAGACCCCACTCGTAATCGCATTTTAAATAATTATCGCGATGGATTTGGCAGATGGCCTGAAAGTAAACAGGTCATTCGTGAAATTCCTTATTTATCTTATCGTAAAAATAACGAGCTATTTTTAGTCACCATTAATGGCGGATTAGTTCCTTTAAGCATTATGGAAAATAGATTAATTGAAGCTTCGGGTAAAGTTTTAGCCGATTTTCCTATGTGTCATCGAAAAGATATTGTAGATTATTTACCGCATACCGAACATTTACGCAGCGAAAATAAAACCGAAATTGATGGTACGATTTTAAGCGATGATGGACAAGTGCCTTTATTTTGTTTAGATATTAATATCTTAACCGGCTTAACCACTCAAAGTCATACTCAATTCATTGATATTTTAAAACAATGTGCCGGTAAAGATATTTCTGTTTTTGCTTTAGCCGATAATTTATTATTAAAAGAAAAATTATTACAAATCGCTAAAGGTAATGATCGTTTAGAACGATTAATTGAAATTGCTTATCAACGTATTTCTAAAATCAATGCTAAATTAGAACACGCTAAACAACAAATTTTTACCGGCAAAATAACAGTTTCTCAACCCAAAATGTTTATGGCTATGGGCGGAGCGGGTGCAGGCAAAACGGCTGTTGAAGAAATTGCCTACGCGAACTGCGGTGATAATTTTGTAATTGCTTCTTTAGATGAATTTCGCAAATTAAGCGATTTATATACGGTAATGACAGCAGCTAATCATCACAGTGATGATTATGTTTTTGTTGAACCTTTTGCGAATCGTTTACGCGATTTAGTGGCAAAATACGCGCGCGAAAATAATATTCATTTATTATATGACGGCACCGGAATTCCTTATAAACCGCGTTATTTTGAAATTGTTAAACAATTTAAATTAGCCGGTTTTCATACTGAAGTAATCGCGGTCGATGCGTTTATTATTAAACCCTCTAATCGTCATCAAGAATTATCGCGTAATGAAGTTACTCAAACGGTAAAACAGCGTTTTGAATTAACCGGTAGAGCTTTACCTTGGGTAGTCACTGTTTATAAACATTTACGCGCTCCACGTTCTTTTTTATTTGCTTTAGAAGAAGACCCTTATTTGGATAAAATTTCTTTATTTGCCAATGACGGGGATAAAGATTGTCATTATTTAGTGGCTGAAAGTTTTGATTTTACTCAGGATGATATTTGTTTATTACAACAACAACAATTATCTGAATCATTAGCAAATTATTTACATCAATTAATTCATCAGCGTACTGATTCAGCATTACGCATTTTAGCCAACCAAAATCCGCAACAGATTGAACAATTGATTGCGCGTAATGTTAAGTTTAATGAAGCTAATGTGGCTTTTCAAATTTATAATCGCCCTTCAGGTTATCGAGGATTAATTATTTATAATACTTCACGAATGGTTGATTTTTTAGAAAAAAGACAATTAAATCCCAATGCTTCTAGTGAAGAGGGATTATTACATAAACCAGAATCTTTAGCTTTTCATATTGATCCACAAGCTAAACAACCTTGGATGACACAATTGCAAAGCAGTTAATTCTTTTTTATATTGCCTTTAAAATCAATCGCGTCATTCATTTTTATTCATCCACTGATTGAGGAGAACCTAAAAATGTCTAAAAATATTATTCTGCTTTCCGATGGTACGGGAAATAGCAATATTAAAGATCGCGGTACCAATGTATTTCGTTTATATGAGGCGATTGATTTTAATTGCGATGTCAAACAAATCGCTTTTTATGATGATGGTGTCGGCA
>JBEEJU010000092.1:0-5369 GCA_041169045.1 Pseudomonadota bacterium | reverse complement strand
CCTGAAAAAGCATCAATAACCGTATTGATTTTTTTAGGAATATATTTAATTATCCAGCTCAATAAATTATATTTTGCACCTAAATATTGCGGTTCAGGAAATTGGTGCGAAAAATAATCTAATTCATTAAAAATCATAACTCAGGAAATATTCATTTTCATAATCTTACTTTAATTCTCTATCATAATGCTGTTGGCTTTGCTTTCTTGATAAATTAATTCGGCGGTGTTCATTTTATTTCACCTTTATTTTTCAGATAGCCGTTGCCTAGCGGTCTCAGTATTCGCCGTGATTGGAATATGATGACCCGCTAATCCCAAACCTTTTTTCGGCATATTGACATAAATTGTTTCAAATTGATGAGCAGAAATTAAATAGGTTTCGTGCCAAATACCGACATCACCATTTTCAACAATATCTTGATTATATTTTTTCCAAATTAATAAATGTTTGTGATTTTTATCATGGGCAAAATTTTCTAAATCCTGCGTAGTTCGCCAATATTGTAGCGTCATTGCGCCACCCACAGATAAATAATATTCGGCATGAAGAAACCCACTTTGCGGTTTGAGTTTCAAATCACGAATCATCCGAAATATGGAAATAAAAATAGGCAACCAACGATGTATTTTCCATCCACGATTAATTTGCATTCCAACCGCGAAAATAACAAAATCACCTTCAATTTTTGCTGTATATCGCCCTTTAAAAATAGATTTCATTTTATATTTTGAGATTAAATCAAATAGTTTCTATTTATAAAAATCCACAATCCTTTGTAAAATCCCCAATAATTGCGGCACGTTATCCAAATAATAGCGTTCAATATCAATATAAATCGTATTATCCTGCAATTTTAAAAACTGCCAATCATCGCCCGTTGTCACACAACCATAAATCACTGGAATATCTTTACCGTCTTTTTGATTATAAAGCCGCGCTCCCAACATTTGCGCCACACATTGCGGAAGTCCTTGTTTTATATCGTTATCTTTTGCCTCAATGAGCATAAAAATCGGCGATTCCACCGTATAAGTATCAGCGCGCGCGGCAATAATAAAATCACATTCGCCATTTAGCCCATTTTCACTATCGGCTTCTAAATTAATTCCCGAATAAATACCAAATGTTTCGTGATTTTGTTCCCAACATTCAAACAATATTGGTGAAACAATACGCTCGGAACAGGCTTTTTCCGATAATAACGGCATTTTTAATCCCAATTTTAATGTTTGCTTTAACCAATCGCTCGGTTCAATAGGATTAATTTGGGTAAATAAGCGAATGCCTTTTTCTTCTAATTGGAATTTTTGTTTTAATTCTTTTAACTTGAAACCAGAATAAGCCATTTTTAAATACCTTCAAATGGAAAGCTACTAAAAATAGATTCAGTTAGCTGATAAATTTCTGAATATTCATAATCGGGTCTTCCCATTTTAGGAGTCCAATATCGTCCATGTGCTAACCAATGACGATATTTAAAAGCCCCTTTTAAATCTTCAATTAATTTCGGTTTAACGTCTGTATTTTCTAACCAAGCATTAAATATATCCTCTTCTAAAGAGGCTTTTAATTCTTTAGTTTGATGTATCATTCTTAAAGCTTTAGATAAACAATCCTTTTTTCTTTTCTCAACACGCTCTTTGTAATCTATTCTAAAGACTGCTTCCAGTGCAGCTAGTAAAGAAAGAGAAGTAGAATGACCTAATTCAGAAATTCTTTCATCTAATTCAACAGATATTTCTTCAAAAGTATAACTTATAAACCGTTGTTCAAATGAAGGACTACTAGATGAAAAATAAAGCCTTAAAGAAGATTCGCAGTCTTTATAATAAAGTGCGATTTCTTCAAGTGTTAAAGGCTTGGCAAGTAGCTGATTTTTAGCCACCGATAACCTCTAATAAAGCATCCAAAAATACATCCTGATTTAAATCTATGTATTTTATTCTGGGCGGCGGTGTTACTATTTTCCATGCAAGTTCAGTTTTTTTAATCTCTTTAGGTTGCTGATTTATTGGTTTCGACATTCCTTCAACTGTAACAGTTGTTGTTATTTTTGGCCCATTAAAATCTTTATTCACTAAACCAATTTTAACTTTGCCATTAACCCCTATTAAATCAACTCGTCCGTGCGCTCCAATAAGATTTGTACCGATAGGTTCTAATCTAACTCGATGTTCGCCTAATTTAATATCCATCACATCAACAGAATAATTGCCAATATATTCCTCAAAAATATCTTTTTTTGAAAATTGATAATCTAGTTTTCCATCTTTTTTATATTCAGCCAAAAAGGATTCTATTAACGCATAAAACTCAGTGAGACGTTTTAACCATTCGTCACGAATTGTATTCCAATCAATAATTGATTCATTATTTTGATTTTTAGTTGCTTGATTAATAAAATCATCAAAATCTTGTTTACTCATAATCGTACCTCAATTCCCCGTGAACGCATATATTCTTTCGCTTGTTGAACCGTATATTCCCCAAAATGAAAAATGCTTGCCGCTAATACCGCATCCGCTTTACCTTCCAAAATCCCATCGGCTAAATGGTCGAGTGTTCCTACGCCACCGGAGGCAATCACCGGCACAGAAACCGCTTCACTCACCGCACGAGTCAATGGCAAATTAAAACCGCTTTTCGTGCCATCTTTATCCATGCTGGTCAACAGAATTTCGCCCGCGCCGAATTCGACCATTTTAATCGCCCACGCGACTGCATCAATACCAGTAGGTTTGCGTCCACCATGAGTGAAAATTTCCCAGCGATTCGGTTGGTGATTTTGACTAACTTTTTTTGCATCAATCGCCACCACGATACATTGCGAACCAAACCGCTCGGCGGCTTCTTTGACAAATTCCGGTCGAAACACTGCCGCGCTATTAATACCGACTTTATCCGCACCTGCATTGAGCATCGTGCGAATATCATCTAAAGTGCGAATCCCGCCACCGACCGTCAATGGAATAAACACTTCACTGGCGACTTGTTCCACAACGTGAACCATCGTATCGCGCTCATGGTGAGTGGCGGTAATATCTAAAAAGGTGATTTCGTCCGCCCCTTCTTGGTCATAACGGCGGGCGATTTCCACCGGATCACCGGCATCGCGGATGTCAACAAACTGCACGCCTTTCACAACGCGACCATTATCAACATCTAAACAGGGAATAATACGTTTGGCTAGGCTCATGTTACTTTTTTAATGGGCAAGATTTTTAATGTAAATGCTTTTATCGGTTTCGCAAATTTTAATTGTTAGAATATTTTTGCGGATTTCGCCATCAACTTTTTCATAGAACAAGTCAATTAATTCTTTCAAAGCACTGATAGGATGTTCTTTATCTAACCATTCCTGTTTAACGGTGACATCAATAATATAAGAAACAGGCTCAACACCTGGATAAGCCTCTTCAAGCTCAAGCGCATCCTTATTATCACTATTAATGCAACCTATATCAAAACAGGCTTGTCTAAATTCTTTCAATTGCTCAATTAACTCTGTTCTATCCATTTTAATAATCCTCGCTCGCTTTGTAATAACTCAATCAGCCTAATCACTTCTTTTGGCTTTTTTGACCCAATTGCTTGATAACGTACTTGCTCACTCCATAAACAATTTTCATGTTTACCTGTTCCCGCAATCAAATAGCCATAAAGCTCCATTAATTCTCTATTTCCTAAAAATAAAGCTTCCTGCAATTTCATTCTTAATCCAGCGAAAATAAAAAGCAATCTAATGTCATGAATTTGTACGGCTTTTCTAATATATTCAATTTTTGCAATATCACATTGTGAATCGAATAAATTATAAATACCCCAATGCTCACAAATTTTGGCTTTCAACATTAATTCAACGCTGTAACCGGCTAAATAAAATGCACCATCGTATTTACCTGCATTGCATAGAATTTCAGCTTCTTCTAATCGCTCATAAGCTAACAGTTTGATTTCAGTGGGATTTTTCATGAATAAGACTCTGCAATTTTCTCAGCCTCCGCAAAATCCAATGTCCCTTCATAAATCGCCCGCCCGGTAATCGCGCCCATAATGCCCTCATGCGCCACCGCACATAAGGCGTAAATATCATTCAAATTAGTAATTCCTCCAGAAGCAATTACCGGAATATTGATTGAACGTGCTAAACGAGCTGTTGCGTCAACATTCACGCCTTGCATCATACCGTCACGCGAAATATCAGTATAAATAATCGCTTCGACTCCATCATCTGCAAAATGTTGTGCTAAATCAATCACATCGTGATGAGAAAGTTTTGACCAGCCATCGATAGCGACTTTCCCATTTTTTGCATCTAATCCGACAATAATGTGTCCCGGAAATTCAATCGCCATATCTTTGACAAAATGCGGTTCGCTAACAGCTTTAGTTCCAATAATGACATATTGAACTCCAGCATTTAAATAGGCTTCAATCGTTTCCATATCTCGAATTCCCCCACCAATTTGTACTGAAATTTGTGGATAGGCTTCGACAATCGCATGAACCACTTCGGCATTTCGCGGTTTTCCAGCAAAAGCTCCATCTAAATCAACGAGATGTAAACGTTTCGCGCCAGCGGTAATCCAGCGTTCTGCCATTGCAACCGGATCATCAGAAAAAACCGTATTGTCTTCCATACGACCTTGACGTAATCGTACACATTTACCTTCTTTTAAATCAATTGCGGGAATTAATAACATAATTGCTTAATGAAAAATTTATGAAGTTAGAAAAAATTTAGCGTTAATTAAATCTTTTTCGCAGAACAAATGTTGCTTGAGGGAATTGTGTTTGATCATCAATAAATTCGAGTAATTCTAAATGTTCTCCCCAAACTCGCTCGATATAAGCTTTAGGTACGCAACTGTCGCCATAAAGACCGTTATTTTGTCCGGTAACAATATGAATAAATTGTCCCTGATCTAATTCACATAATGCTTGATCAATATCAATTGCTGATTTTTCGAGTAATTGATGCCAGTCTGATTCAACTTTACGAATTCCTTGTTTTATTTCTTGTACGACAATCAAAAAATTTCTTGGATGCGTAGTAGCAATTAATAATCCACCCGGACGTAAAATTCGCCCAATTTCTTGAATCCAAGCTAAAGCACTCGCTTCACTTAAATGAGAAAATACCGAATTGGCAAATACGACTTGAAAAAAATTATCTTGAAAAATTAAAGGCGGTTCTAAAGCAGATTGAATAAAACTGGCATATGGCATATGTTGTCGGCACATTTGAATTGCCTCAGTCCACGGATCAATACCAAATAATCCCGTTGCTTCTACATCACGCACAAATAATCGAGTAAATCGTCCCCAACCACAACCGAAATCCAATAAAGTTTCTATAGGCGTAA
>JBEEJU010000091.1:0-3802 GCA_041169045.1 Pseudomonadota bacterium | reverse complement strand
TTACGTGCCAGTATTAAATTTGCTTAAATTACGATTACGACATAATAAATTTAGATAACACATTAAGCCCGCATCAGCGGGCTTTTTTTATGATGACTCAATATAAATAAATTTATCTTGTTGAGATAGTTATAAAGTACTGCTAAGATAAACTCGGTTTTATCTTTTTTGTCTATTAATAGGTTTCATAGATAGAAAATAAATCTGGGAAAAATATTTTATTTAATAAATGCTTATTTTTCTTAAATTTGATAAAAAAACGATAGAGACAGAGTTAGCTAATTCTACAAGGAGATGGATGAGTATGAAACTCAAAGCGATAGTTGCTTCACTCGTAACACTAGGGCTTAGCGGTCCAGTATTGGCGATGCAGCCATATAGGATGGATACATCTTATCAAATGGATGTGATGCGTTATCAAGTTAATAAACTCGATATGATTCTCGACCGAAATCAACCCGGTGGGTTTGATCAGCCTTGTGGTTGGACTTGTCGGATCAATATCAGTGGTTGGATGAATACCGATGCTTACTTAGCGAGTAAGCCACCCGTTTTTTGGGCGCCTAATCCCGCATTTAATCCAACGCTTCCTATTGATCCAGCATCAACTCCACCTAATGTTTTAACTCTTCCAACAACAGGCCGTGCGAGTGATTTGGTGTTGAATAATGCGAATTTATTTGTCGATGCACGAGTGAATAACTGGGTAACGGCGAATATGTCGGTGGTTTATACTTCCATGTCAGGCCTTCCAGGTTCGACAGGGCCTTATAATATAGCTAATTCACTCTTTGTTTATCATCCCCTGAATCGAACGGCGATAGACACCGCATATGCGACTATCGGTAATTTCCAAGCGTCACCGATCTATTTTAGAGTGGGTAAAGAATATATCCCATTTGGTGCGTATGATCCGTATGGATTTGTAACGCAAGAAAATCCAACCCAATTATTTACTGAGATTACAGCAACTGCAGCCCAATTAGGATTTATTGCACCGAACGGTATATATGGTTCGTTATATACGTTTGCAGGTAATCCTAAGATCACAGATGGTGGCTCAACACGCCGTATTCAAAACGGTGGCGCCGATTTAGGATGGGGATTTAGTTGGTTTAATAGCAAATTCAATATAAACGCGGGTTATATTTCGAATATAGCGGATTCAAACTTCTTGTCTTCTTATTACCTCAATTCAATTGTTGAAGGGACGACAGTTCCAGGATTGCCTAATGAAAAAGTGCCTGCATGGAACTTCAATGCGGATGTTACGTTTGGGCCCTTTGATGCGAACGGTCACTATATTCAGACCACACGGAGTTTAGCGAACCCTATCTTTTTAAGTGGTAATTCTAGCCCGGGCTTTCCAGTATTAACTAATCCACCTGCGCAATTGGGTAAACCTGATGTTTGGGGCTTGGAAGCTGGATTAACCTTCCCTGTCATGGCGCATCAATCACGCGTAGCGATTGGATATCAACGGACGACACATTTAGCGACCTTCTTACCGCAACGTCGTATCTACGCGGACTATATGGTTAACTTTGCGAAATGGTTTGATCTAGGAATAGCAGTATTCCAAGACAGAGATTACAACATTGGCGAAGGGGCTATTACCAGTACTGCGGCAAATGGTGATGGATTACCAGCTATCGGCACCATAATACATCAAGGTGCAACGGGTAATAGGTCAACGACCGGTCAATTACGTGCCAGTATTAAATTTGCTTAAATTACGATTACGACATAATAAATTTAGATAACACATTAAGCCCGCATCAGCGGGCTTTTTTATAATGGTTTAACATAAATTTATCTTATTTTGTTAAGATAGCTAAAAAAATTGCTAATATATAAAAATTTTATATAGAGATTGAAATGAAAAGTTTGAATGGTGATTAGATTATTATCTAACTGAATATTTTTTTAAACAATTTTAGAAAAGTGGTTATGTTTGAATTATTTTTTTCTGCTGAAGCTTGGATTAGTTTACTTACCTTAACCGCATTAGAAATTATTTTGGGAATTGATAACTTAGTTTTCATTTCTATAGTAACCAATAGACTTCCTAAAACTCAGCAACATTCAGCACGCCAATTTGGTTTATTACTCGCTTGTTTGACGCGCTTGCTTTTACTGGCAACCTTAGCTTGGATAACTAAGTTCACACAACCTCTTTTTACCTTAGTGGGTCATGTTTTTTCAGGAAGAGATTTGATACTCATCGTAGGAGGATTATTTTTACTTGCAAAAGGGACCAGTGAACTTCATTTTAATGTAACTATTACCGCAGAAAATAAAAGTAGTCTGCATCGATACTCACGATTTTCAATGGTTATCATTCAGATTATGTTACTAGATATTATTTTTTCATTAGATAGTGTGATCACCGCAGTAGGAATGGCTCAGGAATTTATCATTATGGCCTTAGCTATTATTATTGCAATCGTACTGATGATTTGGGCCAGTGGACCCATCAGTCATTTTATTAGTACCTACCCGAACTTAAAGATTCTCGGTTTAAGTTTTTTATTGTTAATTGGCTTAGTCTTAGTAGCGGATGGCTTTGGTTTACATGTGCCTAGAGCCTATCTCTATTTTGCTATTGCTTTCTCAGTATTTGTAGAATGGTTAAATATTCTGGCTAGTCGATGGCGACAGAAAAAAAATTCGAATTAGAGACTTTTTTAAAAATCTAGGGGTATATTCCCCCAGGTTAAAGCCTAGAGAGCCCATAAAGAAAAATATGCTTGCATTATCCACTCTTTTTTGATAAATAGGGGGCTAGCTTATTTCCAATAATAAGGTGTTCCCTCATGCTAATTAACAAGTATAAATTAACCGTGATAATGGCTGGTTTTTGTTGGTTAAGCTTACTCGGCAATGTTGCTTTAGCGGATGAGGTTTCACCATCAAATGATGGTGAAATCAGAAGACTGGCACAAAAAACTCAAATTTTAGAGTCCGAATTGCAACGCGTGCAAAATCAAGTGGCTACTTTACGTAGGCAATCAAACCCAGATCATCTTTCTCCTACAGAAATTGCTAATCATCAAAGTTTAGTTACTTCTCTGCACCCTTTTTTTATTATTGGCACGCCTGTCGTTAGCTCACCGTATATTGGGATAAACTCCGAATTTAATGCTTCTGACTTAATCGTTAATCAGCCTTATGTGAATGAGGATCTCTATTTACTACAGCAGCGAAAACGGATTTACAATTATTTAATAGAAAATGGGCATTCTTTTCCAGCGACACCGGTTGTTAATCTGAGTGGAAAAGTAGAGTCCCAGATCTACCATACTAGCCATTTCGGTACTTTTCAAAATAACTCAGCAACAGATATTAATTTGACGGGTATTGAGTTAGATACTGAAATTTTAGTGAATCAGTGGGTAACAGGTCTTATCGCGTTTGTTTATGATAATACTCCTCCTGATATGTCGCCAAGACGCATTGATAATTCGCATGTTTTTTTAGAGCGGGGGTTTTTAACCATAGGAAATTTAGCTAAGTTTCCTCTGTATGCGACCATGGGTCAATTTTACGTGCCATTTGGTCAGTACTCATCTTCAATGATTAGCGATCCATTTACTAAAATCTTAGGCAGGACCAAAGCGAGGGCCTTGGAGTTAGCTTTTTCAAAACAATTTAATGATGAAAATAATTTAAATTTATCGACTTTTGCTTTTAGAGGACCAAGCCGAACCAGTATAGACAATAATGGTCTACGGAATTATGGAGCTAATGCGGAGTATATTTTTACTAAACCTAAATGGAATATTGATATAGCAGGAAGCTA
>JBEEJU010000090.1:0-4528 GCA_041169045.1 Pseudomonadota bacterium | reverse complement strand
AGCGACAATATCCTGAGTAAAAGGCTGTTGATAATGCCAGCGAAATAAGCCAGGACGACTTAAATAAAACTGCCCTTGACTAGTTTGTTTCGCTTTACCTAATTCATCAAATAAGATTTGTTTAAAATTCGCACTCAAAGTTTTCGTTTTGGATAAAAAAGTTTTCAATTCAGTCAACGGTTGTTGATCCGCAAAAATGACTGGACTATTGAGAGCAAACGATACTGTCAATAGCAAAGTGTTAAAAAAGTGTTTCATATTTAATATAATTTGTTAAACCAAGATTTACGGGGGGTTGCAGGCAGTGCTGTTTCGGGAACTGTGTCTGAAGCAGAAGGTTCAGCTTTAGGATTTTGCGTATCGTTACCGTCGGAATCTTGATCTGGTTTGGATTCTGGTGGTGTTTGACCACAAGAAGAAATATCGGTCGGTGCTGAACCAATAACGTACGGAAAAGATTTTGCGGTTGAACATTTTTCGTCGGCTAATAATCCGTTGTCTTCATCAATCCAAACTGATTCAATATTGCTTGGCACAATCAGATCAACGCCTTGATTAGCAATTTGTTTCATGATCGCAGTCCACACCGGTAATGCGCCCATCGCTCCGGTCAATCCCATCGGTTGATCATCATCTCTCCCTACCCAAACGACACTTAAATAATCCCCACTAAATCCAGCAAACCAACTGTCTTTGAGGTCATTGCTAGTTCCCGTTTTACCGGCAAAAGCCCATTTTTTGGGTAAGGTTTTATACGCCGCTTTAGCCGTGCCTTCGCGTACCACTTCTTGCAAAATGCTATTGGTTAAATAAACTGCTGCAGGATCAACCGTTTGTTTAGTATCAAAGGGATAACGTTGCAAAGGTTTATTGGTTGCAGATACCACTTCACGAATCGCTTTTAAAGGGGTAAAAAAGCCATTATCCGCTAAAGTTTGATACATCTGTGTCACTTCCCACACGGTTAAAGGGGTTGCACCTAGCAATAACGACGGTAACAATTCAACTTCACGATTCACCCCTAAATTTTGCAATGTTTTAACCACCGGTTTTAAACCAATGTCCATCCCCAATTTAACCGTTGCTAAGTTATACGAACGTGATAGAGCTTTGTGTAATGGGACTTCTCCATGTTCTTGACCATCAAAATTTTTCGGTGTCCAATGATGATCTAATTCAAAAGACACATCTTCCAAAGGCGTATTTAAGGTATATTGCTCGGGATGAGATAAAGCGGTTAAATAAATTGCCGGTTTTATCAAAGAGCCAATGGGACGTAACGCATCGATTGCCCGATTAAATCCGGGTTCTAATGCGTTTTTACCGCCAACCAAAGCCACAATTTCCCCATTTTCTTTTCGAGTGACAATAGTCGCGGTTTCTAATGCTGCTATTTTATGCGTTTTTTCTAAAGCAAGGATTTTTTTATTCACCGTTATTTCTACCGTATTTTGAATTTGCGTATCTAAAGTGGTAAAAATTCTTAAGCCTTCAGTGGTTAAATCAGCTTCTTTATAATCGCTGCTTAATTGACGTTTCACTAAATCTAAAAATGCCGGATAACGATTCACTGAACGATGCGCATTAGCCACAATTTGTAATGGTTGTTGTTGTGCTGATTTCGCTTCTTCATTTGTGATATAACCCATATCCGCCATTTCGGCTAAGACTAAATTTCGCCGTTCAACTGCCCGTTCTGGATAACGCCGTAAATCATAAAATGAAGGCCCCCGTACTAACGTAATTAAACCGGCGATTTGTGCTAAATCTAAACTTTTTAATGGTTGTCCAAAATAAAATTCACTGGCTAATCCAAAGCCATGAATTGAGCTTGCGCCATCTTGACCTAAATAAATTTCATTAAAATAAGCCTCTAAAATTTCTTCTTTAGAATAATGAATATCTAATAAAATTGCCATAAACACTTCATTAATTTTTCGTTTTAAAGTGCGTTCAGAAGTTAAATAAAAATTTTTGACCAATTGTTGCGTAATGGTACTGCCACCTTGAACCAATCCTCCAGCACGCACATTCGCTAATAAAGCTCTAGCTACTCCGCGCATTGAAATCCCAAAATGTTGATAAAAATCTCGATCTTCGGTGGCTAATAAACCTTGTTTTAATAAAACCGGCGCATCTTTTAACGTAATTAAAATGCGATCTTCTTTTAATTTCGGATAAAAGCTGCCAATTTGTACCGGATCCATTCGCACAACAGCCAATTCACGATTTAAATCTAAATCGACAATTTTACTCACGCTATTATTCGCAAAATTAATTTTTAAAGTTAAACTGTCTTGTAATCCGTCCCAAAAAGTAAAGCTATGGGTTTTTAGGCTAATTTGTTGTCCTTTAATTTTATAAGACCCTTCGGCTGTTAAATGATTATCGACTCGATAATGCAATTGTTCTAATAAATCTTTAAATTCTTTGACGGTTAACGGATACCCTACATATAAATCCAAAGGATTAGCATAAACTTTGGCTGGAATATCCCAGCGTTTACCTTCAAATTTTTTGCGAATTTGCTGATCTAATTGTTTAATATAAAAAACAAATATTGGAATCGCGATTAAAATAGCGACTAAAGTCCATCGTTTAAGCTGTTTAAAAAACATAATATAAATATAGGGTGATAAATCACAACAATGAAATTCACTCAAGCCTAATCAACTTGAATGTCGATGACTAAACTGCTCATTAATTCTGTGGATTGAATCTACTGTAGTAAAGCTGTGTAAAATCAATTCGCCAGTGGTTAATCATTTTCCAGTATAATTGGCATTATTTTTTAACTCAAGAGGACAATAAATGTCTGAAATTAAAAAGGTCGTATTAGCTTATTCCGGTGGTTTAGATACATCCGTTATTTTAAGATGGTTACAAGAGCATTATCAGGCAGAAGTGGTGACGTTTACCGCCGATTTAGGTCAAGGTGAAGAAGTAGAACCCGCGCGTGCTAAGGCTTTGGCTTGTGGTATTAGCCAAATTTACATTGAAGATTTACGCGAAGAATTTGCCCGCGATTTTGTATTTCCGATGTTTCGCGCGAATGCCATTTACGAAGGTGAATATTTATTAGGAACTTCAATTGCTCGCCCCTTAATTGCGAAACGGCTGATTGAAATTGCCAATCAAACCGGTGCTGATGCCATTTCTCACGGAGCTACAGGTAAAGGCAACGATCAAGTTCGCTTTGAATTAGGCGCGTACGCTTTGCGTCCCAATATTAAAGTAATTGCTCCTTGGCGCGAATGGCATTTAAGCTCACGTCAAACTTTATTGGATTACGCCGAACAACATGGAATTCCGATTGAAATGAAACAAGGTAAATCCTCGCCTTATTCAATGGATGCCAATTTGTTACATATTTCATATGAAGGGCGTGTGTTAGAAGACCCTTGGGCTGAACCTGAAGAAACGATGTGGCGATGGTCAGTGTCTCCTGAAGCTGCGCCAGATCAAGCCACTTATCTTGAACTCACTTATCAACAAGGGGATATTGTAGCGATTGATGATGAACCTTGTTCACCGGCAACGGTTATGCAACGGTTAAATAAAATCGCTGGTGCAAATGGCATTGGGCGTTTAGATTTGGTTGAAAATCGTTATGTTGGGATGAAATCACGCGGTTGTTATGAAACGCCGGCGGGAACGGTAATGTTAAAAGCGCATCGAGCGATTGAATCTTTAACTTTAGATCGTGAAGTGGCGCATTTAAAAGATGAACTCATGCCACGTTATGCGTCATTAATTTATAACGGTTATTGGTGGAGCCCTGAACGTCAATTATTGCAAACCATGATTGATGCTTCGCAAATTCATGTTAATGGTAAAGTGCGTTTGAAATTATATAAAGGCAACGTGATTGTGGTCGGCAGACTATCTACAACAGATAGTTTATTTGATGAAAATATCGCCACTTTTGAAGAAGATCAAGGGGCGTATAATCAAAAAGACGCTGAAGGTTTTATTAAATTAAATGCGTTAAGAATGCGAATTGCGGCAAATCGTAAACGCTAATTGAAAATCATTGAATTGTGGGAGGATAGAAAAAATGACCGATACTCATCCAGTAAAACCTGAACTCACTCAACACAACATGCAAACTTTATATCAAGATTGGCATTATCAACGTTTAGTGCGTAATAATCGCTTATTATTATCAGCGATGATTGGACTCATGAGTTTAGTATTGATTTTAGGATCGTTTTTACTATCTTCTCACGATTTATTATTGAATCAATTACCACCGCAATCTGAAATGTCTATGCCATCGAATTCAAAAATTGAAGTCGAACAATTAAAAGGTGAATTAATTGGTTTAGTGACTGGAACTATCGATACTAAACTGAAGTCTTTGGAAAAAAATATTGAAAGAGGTCGTCCTTTAACGGCTTTAGAAACGGTCAAAAGTTTAAAAGAAGATGTTAATATTTTGCGCGGTTATACGAAACCTTTACCTGCTCCGGTTAGTATTGAACAAAAGGCTGAATTAATCGAAGCGAATCAATTATTAATTCATGAA
>JBEEJU010000089.1:0-2651 GCA_041169045.1 Pseudomonadota bacterium | reverse complement strand
TACAGCGGCTTCTTTGCCTTCTACGGTAAATTTTCCACCCAAGATTATCGATAAAAACGCTAAAATTATTTTGAAGCGTGGAATTCGTATCAAATTATTACTCACTACATTGAGTTTAATTTTTGGTTTATTAGTGACTTTTACCGGTATTGAATTGGTATTACAGAAAAAAATGGTTGATGAACAATTGCAGTGGCGAATTATGACTATGAAAAATAATTTGCTGCAACAAGGTAAAACGTTGTCTAAAATACTGAATATTCAAGTTGAAAGTAATATTGCAACATTTAATTTTTCTAGTCTTAAAGCATTATTGGATAATTCGATTAAAGAATCAAAAACGCTTAGATATGGCATAGTAATGAGGTCAGATGGAACTGCTCCAGTACATACCGAAAAACCTTCTTTGGAACAAACCAAATTAACTTCTCCTAAGGACCTTTTTGCACTTGCACAAACAAAACCGACTTATAAGGAATATCCTGATGTTCAGATGATTGAATATATTACTCCGATTAATTTTGGCATACCTTGGGGAGTATTGCGTTTAGGATTTAGTTTAGAGGGATTGCAAGAAGAAATTGCGCGTTCTACCGAAGAAATGAAAAAACGAACGCATGATGTTTTGGTGACTTCTGTAGTAATTGCGGTTATTTTTATTATTATTGCTTCAATTATTGTTTTAATTATTTCGACGACAATTTCTACGCCGTTAATTAGTTTAACGAAATTTAGTCAAGCTTTAGGAAAAGGTAATTTTGATGCGGTAATTAATGCGTATCATCAAGACAATAAAATTGATACCCATACCGAAATTGGTTTGCTCGCTACTTCTTTTATTGAAATGGCGAATGAAATTAAAAATTCTCATAAACAATTAGAAGATTACAATCGTACTTTGGAAGAAAAAGTTAAACAACGTACTGATGAATTATTGCAATCTGAAAAAATGGCAGCTTTAGGTCAATTAATTGCGGGAATTGCTCATGAAGTGAATACGCCTTTAGGGGCTATTAGTTCTTCAGCCAGTAATATGCGTAAATTTTTAACGCAAACATTAATAATGATGCCGCCTTTATTTCAATCTTTTACCAAACAAGAATGTGAAGAATTTTTAGTGGTATTAAATCGTTCTTTAGAAAGCGATACTCGTTTATTATCTGCAAAAGAGCAACGTCAAAATCGTCGTAATTTAGCGAGATTATTAGAGGATGAAGTCGAAAATTCGGATTCAATTGCCGATACTTTGATTGATATGGGAATTTATGATGGTATTGAAGATATTATGCCATTACTTAAACGTTCTGATGGTGAAGAAATTTTGGAATTAGCGTATCGTTTATCTGAATTGAAAAAAGGTACTCAAACGATTAATACCGCGACTGAAAGGGCTTCAAAAGTGGTATTTGCATTGAAATCATATGCGCATCAAGATGATTCTGGAGAAAAAACTCGTTCTGATATTGTCAAAGGGGTGGAAACGATATTAACCCTTTATCAAAGTCAAATGAAACACGGTATTGAATTAATTAAACGATACGAAGATCATTTATCAGAGATTTATTGTTATCCAGATGAATTAAATCAAGTGTGGACAAATTTAATTCATAATGCTTTACAAGCAATGAATAATAAGGGAACGTTAGTGATTAGTATTGCTACCGTTAATCAATATATTCGTGTTAGTATTCAGGATAGTGGCAAAGGAATAGAACCTGAACATATGAGTAAAATATTCGATGCTTTTTTTACGACAAAAGCCGCAGGTGAAGGTAGTGGTTTAGGATTACATATTATTAAAAAAATTATTGATAAACATAATGGAAAAATCGATGTTGAAAGTCGTCCGGGATGTACGATATTTAATGTCATGTTACCTATTCAAATAATGGGACAAAATGAAGAATAAAAATAAACCAATTATTATTTGTATTGATGATGAAGCTGTGATTTTAAACAGTTTAAAAACGCAATTAAAATCTGCTTTTGGCGATCAATATAGTTATGAAATTGCAGAAAATGGTTATGATGCTTTAGAATTAATTGAAGAACTTGAACAGCAACAAGCAAATATCGCTGTTATCGTATCAGATTGGTTAATGCCGGGAATTAAAGGGGATGAATTATTGATTAAAATTCATCAAAAATTTCCTAAAGTTATTAAACTGATGTTGACAGGTCAAGCCGATAAAGAAGCGATTGATCGAGCAAGAATACAAGCTAATTTACAGGGCTGTTTAAAAAAACCTTGGTCAGAAGAAGAATTGATTCAAAGTATTCATTCTGCTATTGGTTAAAATTAAGCCGCTCATTATTTTTTACCTTAATTAAATAATTTATCGCAATTTATGGCAAATAAAAAAGTCATTCTCTGTGTTGATGACGAAATGATTATCTTAGAGTCATTAAAAGCTGAGCTTAAAACTATTTTTCAAAAAGATTATGTGATTGAAATCGCAGAGAATGGTCATGACGCTTTAGAATTGGTTGATGAATTATTGGAAAGTCATTATGAAATTTGTTTAGTGATTTCTGATTATTTAATGCCGCAAATGAAAGGCGATGAGGTATTGAAAAAAATTCATGAAAAATCGCCGAATACCATCAAAATTATGCTTACCGGTCAAGCAACGATTGAAGGGGTAGCTAAT
>JBEEJU010000088.1:0-3897 GCA_041169045.1 Pseudomonadota bacterium | reverse complement strand
AATGGCATATCGCCAATCAAAATATAAGGATTACCCCAACTATATAAATCCTCAGAAACTGTTACGATAAACTGTACTAATACCGTTTCATTAATCACCCATTTAATCGCCGTATTTAAATCATACCATCGCTCTTCATTGCCTTCAATGATGAGCATTTTCCAATCAATCATTGTGCATTCTACCAAAAGAATATAAATTTATTTCGCCCTGTAAAATTAATAATTCTAATTTAGCATGACTTTTTTCCATACTACTGGGTAATTGATTTTTTAATAAACTTAAACGTTTACCAAAAGATTCCCCATATCCACTTAATAAAGGCAAAATATGTTGACTGACTGCATAATCTAAAGCGGCATAACGATCTTCTATCATCATTGGTCCCGCCACATTACAATAAGCGGCAATCGCTTTTAATTTCCGATAAGAAATGACTACTTTCGCGCCTAATTTAGGGTCTGAATTCGCTAAAGTCGTGGTAATTAAATTCAGCATATTACTAATATCTTCGGCTAAACTTAAATGTTTCGGTTTAAATAATTGAATAAAATCATTTCCTTTAATCGTTTGAACCGTTTTATTCTCATAATTCAGTTCAATATCCGTTTGTAATGTTTCAAATTGTAACGGCTCGTCAAAATGAATTACCGCCACCCGATCTAACATTCGTGGAGATAAAATCTGTACCGTATCATCTTGATTAATCGTCCCTAAAAAACGCACATATTCTGGAATAAATAAAGGCTGTTCATTAGGCGCGCCGGTAATAATGGTTCGAGTAGATTCCGGATCCGCCATTTCCATAAATGAACTGAAATAATATTCGGGTTGTGAAACATTAAATTCATCTAATAATACAATTGCTGGCGCAGAATCAATCTCTTCTTGATGCACTTGTTTTAATAAATCATAAAGCCCAGTTGCAGCCGGTTGAAAATTTTGTGATAACGCATTATAAAACCCCAAAATATCGCGTTGAGAAGTCCATCCTCTAGCAACCGGAATACTAATAAAACGATTCCCCAATCCCATAGCTAATCCTAATAATTTAGCAGTTGAGGTTTTTCCAGTTCCGGGTAATCCTGAAAAAACGGTGAATTGCGTTTGCGCTAAAGTAATTAATAAATTCGCTACTGTATAATAATCTAATTTACGTTGAAAATCGGTTAATGATTGCATAATTTCACGAATATAATCATCACGCGCATCACTTAAATGATTTTCAAAACTAGAACGAGTTCCCAATAAAGCATAATTATAAACTGGAGTCACAGATTGACTTTTCAAACCACATAAAGCATCGACTTCTGGCTTAATATCCATCATTCGCCGAATTAATTTTTCATTAGAAACTTTTAATTTATCACTAATATTATCGACCTCATGATTTAACCGTTCTTTCCAACGCATTAAACTATCACAATCGGCTTGTAATTCCTGTTGTTTATGAAATAAATGATCCAAATGTTGATAATGCGTATAGGATTTTTTCAAACTATTTAATTCGGTTTCTATGTTAATTAATTCATCTTGTTTTTCTTTAATTTTAGCTTCAATCGTATCATCATATTTAACAATAATCGGTTCTATAGGCGTTTGAGTTTGAATATCTTGTAAACGTAATTTTTCGGCGCGAATTTCGGCGCGTAAATTATCTAATTGTTGATTTAATTCTTTAATTTCATTGTGTTTATGGGTTAATTCTATGTTAATTGTTTCTACATATTCTTGTTTAATTTTGGCATAAAATTTATCCTGATTTTTTTCTAAATAAGCTTCAGAAACTTGAATTCCGACTGAACTGTTAAAAAATTCGTTAAATAATTCATGTCTAATTTCATTCCATAATGCAGCTTGATCCAATAAATGAAAACAACGTTGATAACGTTCAGGATTTTCTTGATATTCTTTATATTTTTGATAATCTCGTTTCACTTCTTGAACTAATCCTTTAGTAAATCCCCGAATATTGGGATTAGCCGCTAATTTTTGACCATATGTGGAAATGATTTGTTCATCCGATAGAAATTCAAATTCACTATCGCGTAATTGAATCGCCAATTTAGTGGGACCCACTAAAGAGACTTGTAAATTATCATCATAAAAATGCGTTTCCATTGCAGATAATTTAGTAGATTGAATTTTGGCCACACTGAAAGTCGAAGTTGCCGCGCCGGTAAATCCTTGACAACCATTAACCGGCGCAATTAATTCAATTTTATACAATTTAGAATCGAAATCTCTGGGTAAAACTTCAGAAATATCAAAATTAAATGGACCATAATGAGCATTTTGATGTTTAATAAATAAAGATCGGGTATAAGGTTTATAATAACTGTAAATGATCGGTTTATTAGGATTAGGTAATTCATATTCAATCACATCAGAAATTAAAGTACCGCGTAATTCTGAACAATATTTCGCGGTAGCAACATAATTACAACCGCCTTCTTTAACTGGCCAACTGCTTTTGACTACTTCAACTTCAAATAAACGACCTTCAAATTTATCGGCTAATTCATTGTAACCTGAAGTAATAAAAACGTGTTCAGTGTTACAAAATTCGACGCGAGTTCCAATGACTGCAATATCGTTACTGCCAAAAATTTCAAAATGACATCTGACTTTTCCCTGCCCGGGATCATTAAAACGAGCCGGTGATAATGTGCCTATAATTCGTCGTTTATCAAAAGTGTCCATCACTGAAAAATCCTATAAAAATGTAAATAAAAAGTTAATAAAAAATCATTTGATTAAAAAATGCGCCAGTCAATCGGGGTTAATGAATAAGATTGCAAATAAGTATTAATTTTTGAAAAGGGGCGACTGCCGAAAAAACCTCTATAGGCTGATAAGGGTGAAGGATGTGGTGCTGCAATAATTTGATGTTTATTTAAATTAATCCATTTTGCTTTTTGTTGCGCATCTTTTCCCCATAATACAAAAACTAAAGGCGAAAAAGAATGATTTAATAATTGAATCACTTTATCGGTAAATATTTCCCATCCTTGTTGCGCATGACTTCGGGGTTGATGAGCATTCACGGTTAAAACGCTATTTAATAATAATACCCCTTGTTGCGCCCAATGAATTAAATATCCATTTTGAGCTTCAATCTGTTGATCATTTTTTAATTCTACTAAAATATTTTGTAATGATTTCGGTAATGGATAAACCTCAGGCAACACTGAAAAAGCTAAACCATGCGCATGTCCGGGAGTGGGATAAGGGTCTTGTCCAATAATAACTACTTTAACTGTTTCAAAAGGACAAAGGGTAAAAGCTTGAAAAATAGATTCAGGTTTAGGATAAATCATTTCGGTTTGTGTATTGAGAAAATGATTTAAACGATTCATATAAGGTTGATTAAATTCACTACTTAATAACTGCAACCATGTATCAGATAATAATTCAGGTAATAAAATCATATGGATTTTAATTAATAGTTAATAAAAAACCTCGTAAGTCAGATAAACCTACGAGGTTTCTGTAATGTTTTAGCACTTTTAAAACATTAACTGCTGGCTAAACCATATTTTTGAATTCGATACAATAAAGTATCTCGCGAAATTCCTAATAAACGCGCTGATTTGCTACGATTGCCATTCGTTCTGGTTAATGCCTGATGAATTAAATCCGCCTCTAAATCTTCAAGCTGTAATCCTAAAGTCGGCAAAGTGAATTTAAAGCCCTCAACTTGTGGAGCAACGGCACTGAATTCATATGGTAAATTTTCAGGTTCGATAATTCTTCCGGCTAACAATATACATAATCGCTCACATAAATTTCTTAATTCACGAATATTGCCAGGCCAAGCGTAATTGCGTAATACTCGCAAAGTTTGCCGACTAAATAGGGGTTCAGGAATTCGATGTTCCATCGCAAAATGACGCA
>JBEEJU010000087.1:0-3837 GCA_041169045.1 Pseudomonadota bacterium | reverse complement strand
ACTAACATCACCGCCACCGTCAAAAAGAAAAAGAATCGATAGAGAATTTTCATTTTCGCAGCCTAGTTATACTATGAGCAGAGGGGTTATATTTTAAACAACAATGTTGAATTTCTACTTGTGTAAACATTGATTTATAACGCCTTCCATCCGTCTAAACCCAACAAATTCAAATTTTTTTCACCAGCTTCAGTTTCAGCCATCTTGTGTAAAATCTCAATTAACTGCATTTCATCTTGATTAGGTTTTTCTAAAGTCGCTGCGATGAGAAAATAACTTTTTTCACTCACTCCCAAAGTATGTAATTGTTGGAATTGTTTGGGGTTAATAATCGAAAATTTATTTAAACTGCTTTCTGTCGAAACCGCGGCAGCTGATACACCAAAGCTAACCGACAATAAAGCATCAGCATCTTTCGGAACGACTAAAATTTTAATTTGATCCAAAAGTGCTTTATTTTTCGCACCAAACATTTGCGATAATACACTGCGAATATATCCTTCATTTGCTGAACCGGCAATGGTGCTATCTTTGAGCATAGTTACATCAGTAATCTCTCGTTTAGCACTAAGTATTTTACTTTGCATAGTATTTCCTTTTGATGTCGCCACTAATACAATTTCCAAAGGAATTTTACGTTGACGTAAAGCGGCTAAATGCCAACTAGATAACAAATACAAATTGCCTTTTTTCTGTTTTAAAGCTTCTTCAAAATTTTCCGCGCTATCAAAAGGTTGAAACTGATAAGGTCCTTGGGTAGACAAATAAGTATCAAAGCCGGTTTTTAACGTAGCAAAATTATTAATATTGGTTTCTGGATTATAAAAATAAATTACTGCACCCGCGCTTGAGTGCGCCGTCGTATCACCACCGATAATAAACACTAGCAGCAGAAAAAAAAGTGCAGAAAATGGTTTCATGTTTAAGTGAATTTTAGGTAAAAACAGTGACAGGTGCTTATTACAAAAAGGGGTTGCAATCAAAACTGAACTGTTAAAATAGAGGTCAATTTTGTCATAAAAATGTTTAAAAATAAATGATCAATAAGTGGTATATATAAAATCATTCTTATTTTGAATCATTTAGTGCAAACTACTTAATAACGAGCAATTAATTCTCCCATTTTCACAGATTGATTCACTGCAAAATTTTGTGTCCAGTTTATACCATTTGATTTAAATAAAATAATAATTGTTGACCCCATATTAAACCGTCCCATTTCCATACCTTTTTCTAATACAATTTTCTGATCATAATACCAATTTTGCAGGTCGGGTCGAGTCGGAGGCGTAACTACACCATGCCATACTGTCTCAATACTAGAAACAAAAATCGCACCGACTAAAATTAATGCCATTTCACCAATTTCCGTTTGAAAAAGACAAACTACTCGCTCATTTCTAGCAAATAGATGAGGCACGGTCGCCGTTGTTGCCGCATTTACACTAAACAATTGCCCGGGAATATGAATCATATGTTTTAATTGTCCGCTTAATGGCATATGTAATCGATGATAATCTTTGGGCGATAAATAAATGGTGGCGAAAACGCCTTGTTGAAAAACAGCAGCTAATTGCGAATCTCCACCCAATAATTGAGTAACGGTAAACGATTTCCCTTTTGCTTGAATTAATTGTCCTGCTTGAATATATCCGACTTGACTCACTACCCCATCTGCTGGTGAGGCTATTCCATTAATTAGGGAAGTAATCGGTCTAGTTTCAGGGCGTAATTGACGGGTAAAAAAATGATTAAAGGTTTGATAATCTGCTAACTGTTTTGATTCAGCCTCATCCATATTCACCCGATAATATTGAATAACCCAAGAAATGAGTTTATTTTTCCAATAAGGTTGCTGGCAACGAGTGATATATCCCATCATTCGAGATAATCCGTGTTGCGGTAACAAATATTGTATAAACGTAAATAAAGAATTCGCAAAAGACATTATAAAATTGACAAATAGATTACTAAAAAATTACGCTAATTGCACTAATGGTTTAGCTGTCCATCCAGCTTGGCAATGCTCAACCACTACGGTAGTATAAATCCCGCCTCGCACATTAAATATCGCTCGAATTCGCATAAATCTTGGCTGACAAGCGGTAATTAAATCCTGCAATATTTGATTAGTCACTGCTTCATGAAACGCGCCTTGTTCTCGAAATGACCAAACGTATAATTTTAAAGATTTTAATTCAACACAATATTGATCCGGCACATATTCAATCTGTAAAGTGGCGAAATCTGGTTGTCCCGTTTTTGGACACAAACAAGTAAATTCTGGAATATCAATCCGAATGGTATAATCAATTGGCAATTGCGGATTAACAAACACTTCTAAATCACGGCTAGGTTGAGTACTCATAATCAATTAAATTAACAGTTAAAAAATTAAGCGGCAATAGGTAAACAAGGTTGATGCGGAATTTTTAAATAAAATTCACTTTGCATTTCGATTAACCTAGATTGGGTACGTCGATAATCCAATTGATTATCTACACAATAGATTTGCGAAATAGGCACTGCGATATTAGCAATTAATTTGGTTTTAATTTCATATAAAGCATCAATTAAAATCATCAATCTTTTCGCTTGATCTCGCATTTCAATCGATAATTGTGGAATATCTGCAATAAAAACCGTATGAAATTTTTTAGCAATTGCTAAATAATCCGCGGCGGCTAAAGGTCTATGGCATAATTCGCCAAAAGAACTGTATAAAATATCACCATGTGCCGCTTTAAAATTCAGTAAACGTCCCTGTACTTTCAGTTGAATAGCTTGGGTTTTTCCTTGATGAATTAAATTAATTAAGCTATGTTGCAAAAATTGTTGCGCTTGTACACCATGACCAATATAAATCGTTTGTTTTAAAGCAATTAAATGAACAAGACGATAATCGGCTTTACTCACTAATTCAATAATTTCGGCATTTTGTTTTAATTTTTGAATAAATGGCAAAAATAATTGCCGTTGTAATCCATGAAGATATAATTGATCAGGGTGCTGATTAGAAGTCGCAATAATAATTAATCCAGAATTAAATAATTGTTCAAACAAACGACTTAAAATCATTGCATCTGCAATATCAGTTACCTGAAATTCATCAAAACATAAAACTCGAATTTGATCTCGCAGTTGTTTCGTATAGGCAATTAATGGATCGGAAGAGTAAGTTTGTCGCCATTCATAGATAAATTGATGTACTTCTAGCATAAATTCATGAAAATGAATTCGACGTTTCTTTTTTAATGGACAAGCTTGAAAAAATAAATCCATAATCATGGATTTTCCCCGTCCAACATCGCCGAAAAGGTAAATCACTTGGCGCGGAACGCTTTGTTTTTTAGACCATTTTAACCATTGTCGTTGAATCGGTGCTTGTGTAAGTTGATCCAAAACCGGCTGCAAATGTCCTAATACAGCAATTTGCGCAGCATCTGCATTTAAATGATGTTTCACTATCCAATCTTGATAATGCGTCTGTAAAAGTGGCGATTGTATTGGTGAATGTTTCATCAATAGTGGCGTAATTAAAGAACGTTGAAAAAAATGAGTAATCATCATATTCAAAAATTATTGCACAAAACAATTCGATTCGGCTAAATCCTCAGCTTCTTTTAAGCGTTTTTTTAAGGTTTTAGCTCGCGTAGGATCACGAAAAACTGCTCCCGCCTCTCCGGGCGTTTTGCTCATCAAACCATATGTTGAGGCTTCTTCGTAGTCATTAAAACTGAGTGTTTCCGCAATTTTATCTAATTTACATCCGCAAGCGTATTGATTCACATAAGTCAATCCACCATGTTTGGCTACGCAGTTTAACACATATTCCAC
>JBEEJU010000086.1:0-3015 GCA_041169045.1 Pseudomonadota bacterium | reverse complement strand
TTATACTATTTTAACCTATCATTTGAGTTGCATGACTACCCAAACTCAAGCTAATTCATAACTCAGGAATTTCACCGGTTTCAATTAAATTGATAAATTGAGATTCAGAAAGAGTTAAAATATTTTTTTCTCTCGCTATTTCAAGTTTTTTGGGTCCAGCATTATACCCACAGCAAAGATATTTTAAATTAGTAGAAACCTCCTTTCTTACCAACATATTAGCCGCTATAGCTATTTTGGTAAGACGCTGTTTATCGGCTGATTTAAAACCGGTAAAACAAATTTCATCAATTGTATTAGCATCTCTTTTTAAAATAGGTTTATTCGATTTCGGTTTTGAATCAACAGGTAAAACAGAGATATTTTTTTGCCAAAAAGCAAAACGTTGTTGCAATTCCAATTCATTTTCAACCTGTTCTATAATTCTGTCATATCGAAATGTTTTAAGGGCATTAGCTAATAAACAATAGCCTTGAAAATACTCGCCTTTTTCAGAGATACTTTTTACAATACGGGCTGATAATTCATTTTTTGCAATTAAGATAAATAAAAAACCATTTTTTAGCCATAATAACGTTTAAATTATTGGGACAAAATTTTTCCAATTTGTTGATTTATTTATATTTGGATAATCAGGATGTATTTTTATTAATTCTGATTCCATAATCACAGGAATATTATATTTTTCTATTAAAGGCACTGGGATTTGATCTTTTTTAGTTGTTTTATACGCTTTATATAAATCCGTTTTAATTGCAATAGTTGAAACATCGCCAATCACAACTAATTGAGTAAAATCTTTTGTAATAGCTCGCCACATATTCAATAATGATCCGGTTTTTTTATTTTCAGAATGAGTTATTTCATTTAAAGAAACTAAATGATGGAAATTTTCAAAACCCAGAGTGGTACATAAATAACGCTGGTCTGTTAAAGATAAAAATTTGAATTGCCCTAAAAAAACAATACGCGGCAATTTATAATCATTTCTGGCTTTATTAAAACCAGATGTAATTTTTTTAAATTTAATAGCTTCTATTTTTTTTAAAGCAGGCAAAAAATTTGCGTCAGTAAGAGTAGTCATAATTTTTTCATTTTAATTAAATAAAGCATTTTCGGAATTATTTTTATTTATTAATTTTAGATATTTTTCTTCGGTTATTATCTTTATATTATTGTTCTGAGCATCCTGAAGTTTTTTATCTGTCGGTTTTTCACCAATAATTAAATAATCTGTTTTACTGCTAACATTTGTACTAATCTTTGCTCCTAAATTTTTCGCTTCTTTTACCATATCTGCACGTTTAGCAGTTTTCATTGTTCCCGTAAATACCAATAATTTATTAAAAATAGGACTATTATTTAATGATTTTACTTTTGATTCAGTTAAATTAAAACCCAATTTTAAAAGATTTTCAAAATCTTCTTTAATTAAATGAATTTGCTTTAATATATTTTGTGCCGTTTTATCAAAACCTTGTAAATTAGCCATATTTTCAACCGTTAAATCAAATATTTCGTATAAAGTATATTTTTGTAATAACCTTTCACAATTACCTAAGCCCATTCTATCTATACCAAAAGCCCCAAAAAAACGCCAATCTTCAATCGGTTCTGTACGACTTCTTTCTAATTCCGTTAATAAATTCTGTGAAGTTTTTTCGCCAAATCCCATTGTCATTAAACGCTCTAAAGTTAATGAATAAACTTCATAAACCGTTGAAATACCATTTGCATTTAATTTTTCAATTATTTTTTCACCGAATCCATCGATATTACCTAATGTATGAAAAAAATGCTCAATACTGCTTTCAATTTGTGCTGGACAATTTTCTCGATTTAAACAATATAAATCATTCGCATCCCAAATTAATTCTTGTTTACAACTTGGACAATATTCAGGAATTTGCGCATTTTTGGGTTCTAAAACTTTCTCAATTTTCGGAATTACTTCACCGCTACGAGTTAATTGAATAATCGCATCTTTAGCAATACCGCATTCTTTAACCATTCCATAATGATGTGCTGTTACCCGTTGAATTAATGCACCACTTAATTTTGTCAATTCCAATTCAGCAACCGGAGTAATTCGCCCAGAACGCGAAGTTTGTGGCGTAACACTTAATACTTTCACTTTAGCACTATGAGTATTTTCTTTATAGGCTATTTGCCATCGATGATGATGCCGCGTCGCGCCCATATAATTTTTTAATTCCACATCAACAATTTCTAAAATAACACCATCAACTTCATAATCAACTTTATGCCAATATTCTTCAATAATCGTTTTAAATTGTTCGCGTAATTGATCAATTAAACCTATCCAATGAGGCAGAGAACTAAATAAATAAAATAAGGCTGCTTTTTCTTTAATAGCTAATTCAACAGATGGAGTTAATTCTTTTTCTTTAATAATGCTGGCTTGAAAATTACGACTATTGTCAAATTCGGTCGCTAAGTATTTTTCAAAATAACTTTGATTAATTACAATTTCTCCTGCTCCTGAAGCGCAATTTGTTTCATCTACAATAAATAAACCTCGATCCAATACGCGACTAATATCACTGCCTTTTGTACCATCGCCTCGAGTATAAAGTTTTTTACCATCATAATAAGCCGCATAACCATCTAATTTGGGGGTAACTTTAATTAATAATGAATTAAAATCTTTTCCCATTTCTTCAGCCGCTTTTTGAATTCGGTTTAACCACTGCTCAATTTCAGTTTGACTATAGGCTTTTTCAGTTGATAACATTTTTACCGGCAATTTAACTGTTTTACCGAAAAATGCAGGTTCAGGTTCGACGGTATTTAAAAAAAGATGATTTGGGTCACGACGTTTTAATTCAGCAATATATTGATTATAAAAAGGGTCTTCAATAATCGGATTACCCTCACGATATAAAAAATTCGCGATAGTTAAAAACTCGACTAATTGTTCAGTATTTATTTGGCTGATTGATAAAGATTGATCGATAATTCTGCAAAATTCTATTTCGGTAAGAATTTTAAAAT
>JBEEJU010000085.1:0-6016 GCA_041169045.1 Pseudomonadota bacterium | reverse complement strand
AATACAAGACAAAAAAAAAGCTTATCAAACTGATAAGCTTTAATTTTTGGCGTCCCCAAGGGGGTTCGAACCCCTGTTACCGCCGTGAAAGGGCAGTGTCCTAGGCCACTAGACGATGGGGACGTGTTAAGAAATAGCTATTTGGTGGAGCCAGACGGGATCGAACCGTCGACCTCAACACTGCCAGTGTTGCGCTCTCCCAACTGAGCTATGACCCCTCACAAAAGAGTGGTGTATTGTAACCAAACCTTAGTGATAAGTCCAGTTTTTAAACTAAAGCCTGCAAATAATCAATTGCTTTTTTCAATCTTTTCAAAACATTATCTTTACCCATCAAGTATAAAGTCATGTCAATCGCTGGCGATACCGAACTGCCACAGATCGCGACTCTCAATGGTTGAGCAACTTTGGCTAATTTTACTTGATGAGCCTCTGAAGTATTAATCACGATTTGATGTAAAATTTGCGGTTGCCATTCTTCTACTATTTCAAACTGATAGTGTAAATCTTTAAAAATCGGGTCTGCTTCAGGTTTAAAATGGGTTTTTAACGATTTTTCATCATAATTTTCAAACTCTTGATAAAAATAACGACTCGCATTCCTCATTTCAACCAAAGTTTTACAACGTTCACGTTGTAATTTAACTATTTCCACCAAATTCGGTGCTTGATCAACGTTAATATTCTCTTGTTCAAAATGCCACCGTAGATGCTGTGCCACAACCTCCGGATCAGTATTCATCAAATATTGATGATTGAGCCATAACAATTTTTCTGGATTAAAACTAGCAGCTGAATTATTAACCGCTTGTAAATCAAACTTATCAATCATTTCAGCTAAAGAAAAAATTTCTTGATCACCATAAGACCAACCTAAGCGAACTAAATAATTCAATAATGCCTGCGGCAAATATCCCTGATCACGATACTGCATCACGCTAACTGCCCCATGACGTTTCGATAATCGACTGCCATCTGCTCCCAAAATCATGGGTAAATGCGCATAATGCGGTAAAGGTGCAACTAATGCTTTTAAGATATTGATTTGTCTAGGTGTATTATTGACATGATCGTCGCCACGAATAACATCCGTAATTTGCATATCCATATCATCCACCACAACGGTCAAATTATAAGTAGGACTGCCATCAGAACGAGCAATAATCAAATCATCTAATTCTTTGTTTTGAATAACAATTTCACCTTTTACTTGATCGTGAATAACTACTTCGCCATGCTCAGGATTGCGAAATCGAACGACGGGTTTTATCGATGTATCCGATTTAGGTTGATGACGACACAAACCATCATAACGAGGTTTTTGTTTATCCAGTTTTTGTTGCTCTCGTAATTGTTCCAAACGCTCTTTACTGCAATAACAATAATAAGCATCCCCTTGATCTAGTAATTGTTGGATAATTTCACGATAGCGATCAAAACGTTGTGTTTGATAGAAAGGGCCTTCATCATAATTTAACCCTAACCAATCTATGCCTGCTAAAATTGCATTCACCGATTCGGGAGTAGAACGTTCTAAATCAGTATCTTCAATCCGTAAAACAAATTGCCCGCCATATTTACGCGCATAAAGCCATGAAAATAAAGCAGTTCTTGCACCACCAATATGTAAATAGCCAGTAGGACTGGGGGCAAAACGGGTTCTAATAATTTCGTTCATTGAAAAAAATCTTTTTTATTTAAGCCGCGATATGTTGTAAAAACTCAGTTTCAGAAATAATATCGCGATTATTTTCTACTCGATCTAAATAAACTAAACCTTGTAAATGATCGTACTCATGCTGAAAAATGCGAGCAATAAATCCATGCAATTGAGTTTGCTGTTTAATTCCAGAAATATTTATATAATTTACTTCAATATCGTTATAACGTGGTACTAAAGCACGAATTCCGGGAATGCTTAAACAACCTTCCCAGTCTTTATTGATGGTCGTTGATAAAGGTTGAAATTCTGGATTAATCATCACTAATGGCGACATCAATTCCGCCTGAGGATAACGCGACGTAGGTTTAGAAGCAATTACAATGATTTGATAGGAGATGCCTATTTGAGGAGCCGCTAATCCAACCCCCGCCGAAATCGATAATGTCGATAATAATTTTTGAATAAATTGTTGCGTATCAACAGAATTAAATTCAGTAATTGGCTGTGCTAATTCTCGTAAAACAGGCGCACCTAATTGAACAATTGCAGTCATTTTCTATTTTTTATTTTCTAAAAATACTGTGAATATCATCATTAACATTACCTAACGGAGTTGATTTAGCAAACTCGTCATCAACTAACCCATTAATATCATTCGTTTTACTCAAACCTAAATTTAACATATCATCCGCCATTGTCTGCATTTCAGCTTGTCTAGGCGTAAACATATCAAATACCGTACGTCCTCTGGGAGAGGTCAAAGCATAATTCAATAATTCAGCAGGTTGATTCCAAGCTTTAGCTGCAATATCAGCTGCTTGATCTAGATGTTTCTGCGCCCAAAATCCAGCTCTAGCAGCACTGTGTACAAACAAACGCACCGTTTCTGGATCATTACGAATGAAATCTCCTCGCATAATCACAACGTTACTGATGAAATATTTAGCAACATCTTCCACATTAAACAATTTATCGGCTTTACCATTCTTTAACGTAGCTGAAGCAATCGGATCACCGACAAAATAAGCATCTAACACCCCTGAAGATAAGGCTGAAGCCATATCAGGCGGTGGCATTTCTACCACTTTAATTTGTCCTTCCAAACCTGAACTTTTTAATAATTTGCGTAACGTAATGTTAAATCCTGAAAAACGGGTAGCCACCGCAATCGTATGTCCGGCTAAATCATTTAGTGATCTCGCTTTTAAATCTTTTCGAGTAACTAAAGCGGCTTCATGACGATTTCCAATATAAACAATTTTAATATCTTCGCCCTGTTGCTTTAATACAATAGATAATGGCGCGATAATAAAAGCAATATCAATTTTACCATTGCGCAAAGATTCAGCCATTTCTGAAAATGAAGAATATTTTAACGCTTTAAAACGAATATCAGGATTGCCTTCACTCGCATAATCTAACAATGGCGCGGCTAAATTAGTCACAACCGGCATATAGCCCATGTAAATAATTCGTTTACTGCCGTGATCGTAATTCAATTGAAAATGTGCATATGAAATAAAAATCAACCAACTGATTGCAATTGCGCCAATTTTCCAAGGTAGGCTCATTTTAATTTTAAATGGCATAACTCACTCCTAACATAAAGAAGATTTCATCACGCAATTCACGCAACTCAGGACTCACCCCTAAATCACGCGGACGACCATAATCCAATTTATGCTCTAATTTGACTTTTGCAGGTCTGCCACTCATGACAATAACGCGATCTCCCATAATCAGCGCGTCATCAATATCATGTGTGACTAATAAAGTCGTTTTACGAATGTACTCGTGCATATTAACCACTTCTTCTCGCACTTTCATATGCGTTAAAAAGTCCAATCCACTGAAAGGTTCATCCATAATTAAAGTATCTGGATTAACCGCTAATGCTCTGGCTAATTCAGCACGCCTTAACATACCGCCAGATAATTGATGAGGATAATGATTTTCAAAACCATCCAATTCCACCATGCTAATGTATTCTTGAATAGTTATTTTTTTAGTTTCTATATCTTCTAAATGACGTAAACCTAATTCGACGTTTTCAGAAACCGTCATCCAAGGTAATAAACCACTGTGTTGAAACACAAAAATACTATTCGCTCTAGGCTCAGTCACTCGCTCACCATTGACTAAAACTTCACCCGATGAAGGATGTTCAAAACCGGCAATCATTCTTAATAAAGTTGACTTTCCACAACCGGACGGACCTAAAATGCAAATCATTTCTCCTTCTTGAAATTCCAAATTTACGTCGTCCAATACTAAAATAGATTGTCCAGCTTCTCCATTACCGTTAATTCTTTTTTTATCGATATAAAATTTTTTTAAATTTTTAATTTGAATATGGCTCATTATTTTGTCAACCTTCCCCAAGCTGTTGATTCGATATTTCCCAAACTACGCATAATGAAATCTAATAACAATCCAATAATTCCAATCACAATCATACCTACCATGACATAATCCATTCTCAAAGCATTTCGGGAATCCAATATTAAATATCCTAATCCCGATTGTACTGCAATCATTTCAGCAGCAACCACCACCAACCAAGCAATCGTAATTGTAATTCTTAATGCCGTAATTACTTGCGGAGTAATTGCTGGAATCACAATTTTGGTAATAACCTCATATCGAGTAAAATTGAAATTAGCTGCCACTTGAAAAAAGGTCGGACGAATTGATTCAACCGCCACGCTAGTTGAAACGACCATCGGAAAAAAACTAGATAAAAAAATTAAAAAAATCGCCGGCTTATCACCAATGCCGAACCATAACATCGCTAAAGGTATCCATGCTAAGGGTGAAATCGGTCGCAAAAATTGCACTAATGGATTAAATAATAATTTAGCAATTTCTAATCGTCCTAATACAATTCCTAAAGGTACGCCTAATACCACTGCTAATGAAAATCCCACACTTACTCTAAATAAACTAGCAACAGTATTTTTTAACAATTTTCCATTACTGATTAATTCTTCCATACTGGATAACACCGCAATTGGACCAGGAAATACATTACTACTCCAACCGCTAAAACGAGCGAGTAATTCCCATAATGTTAATACACAAAACAGAGTAATGAATGGTAAAATAATTTTTTGATTAACCATATAGATTTCCTTATTAAAATTTAACGATTAAACCCGCCTTATAAACTTTCAATTTCGTGCGCTAACGCTTGGTATTGTTTTGCAGAAATCGCCTTTTCATCATAATAAAAAACTGGTTCACTGACAATTTGCGATTCTTGTAATTTAGAATCAAAATGAACAACGGTTTTAAATATTTTATCTTTATATTTCAGCTTTAATTTAGAATAAATCACCTTGGAAGCCGTATTTGTATGATCATACATCGTTAACAAAATTTTATAATCCAATACATGTGTTTTAGCTAAAACTTGAATAATATTTTCCGTTTGCATCACACCGTTCATTGCTAAAAATTCGGCTTGAGTAGGAATAATAATAAATTCAGCTGCCATCAGTGCATTAGGGGTAAAAAATTTAATTGAGGGCGGAGTATCAATTAAAATATAATCAAAATGATCTCGAATCGGCTCTAACGCATTACGCAAAAAATATCCAAAATCCTTTTGCTGTAAATATTCTCTGGCTAATAAAGACATTTTACTATTAGAAGGTAATAACCATAAATTGCGTTTTACATTTTTAATTGCTTTTACTAATTCAATTTCTTTATGTAAAATTTCATAAAAAGATGCTTGATTTTTTTGACTTAATAATAAACTTAAATTAGCTTGCACATCAAAATCAATTAGCAATACACGTTTATTTAATAAGGATAAAGATGCACCTAAATTAACACAAGTCGATGTTTTTGCCACTCCGCCTTTTTGATTACAAATAGCAATAATTTTATGATGTGCAGCAATATTATTCGCTGTTAATTCATAAACTTCCTCTTTCGGCGACGTATCCACTGAAAAAATATGCTGACATTTGGAACACCTCACTTTAAATAGCGTTTTCTGTACCGAACTCACATCTAAACGGAATCGCGTATTGCATTGATCACAAATAATAATCATGGTCGATGTTCCTAAGATTCAGAAAGTTGAGTGAGTTTTTGAGTAATTAGCCATTCTAAAACATCTGTTAATTCTGCACCGTCAACCACTCGATCAACCAGTCCACGTTCAATTGCACATTCAGCTAAATTTGGGTAGACACAAGTATCGCTTTTTTGGGCTAAAGTCATTCCTGAACACGTTTTAATATCCAAAAAACCATCTGAACCATCATCACCAATGCCTGTCAATAAAACGCCAATCGTTTGTTGACCAAAAACAGCAGCGGCGGAAGAAAATAAAGTATTTAA
>JBEEJU010000084.1:0-3672 GCA_041169045.1 Pseudomonadota bacterium | reverse complement strand
TTCTTGTCTTTTTTGAGAAATTACAGAGATCGCTACTCATTTTTTATGCGATGTCATTATTTATGACATATCTTAATATTTTTAAATCCTTTTTTATTTCAGAATAGTATTTCAACGTTAATAAATACAAAAATCTTATATTTAGTATCTAAATATAATTTTAAATACTTTTTGTTTATCATTATAAGAAATGCTCCAACTCATTGTAGTAGTGCTAAATAAACTAGATAAAAAAGTTCTGTTTTGTCGCACCTCTTTAATTATTTGATGTAGCTTTTCACATTGATTAGTCTGTAATCCTGTATTACCAATGAATTTAAAAAGCAGCAGCGTTTTTTTATGTTGCAACGTATTTTGCAATCTTTCTTTTAAATCCGCTTCATTACGAAGAATAAGTCCTAAATAAGTATAATAGTTATATTCTGTAGCCTGACATAGCGGAGTTTTTGAATTCCAACTGTGATCGACCGAAATTTCTTTATCTGTGAGATTAAAATAACTCAATCAGTTGTCGCAAAGTACCGAAACTTGCATCACTGATTGCACGACTGAGTTTCCGATTTTTCACCATGCCTTTGACGTTCAAATCTTCAATCGTTATCACGTCAAATGTTTTAGTTAAATAATCTGATAACTCTGTAACAAAGCATGTCATTGTTTTACAATGTGAAAGTGAAGTTTGGCAATCGCAAGCTTGGCTTTCGCTCGCCGATTTGAACCTTTCACTTTTTTTTGCAAGATTGCGCTGAAGTTGGGCTAGTTTTTTCAAATTAGCTTTTAGCTTTTGATTCGCTGCAAACGCCGTTTCAGTGCTTAATACGGCGAGTTCTTTGATGCCAAAATCTACGCCAACCGATTGTTTTCTATCATTACCTTTCGGATTGTAATCATCGGTTTCAATAAGAATTGAGGCAAAATATTTGCCTGCCCGTTTGGAAATAGTGACTTGTTTGGAAGTGCCTTGAAAACGCAATTTTTGACGTATTTCAATGCGTGTTTTGAGTTTTTCAAGCCTCAACTCACGCCCAACAACATCAAATTTTGCCGATTCACGCAAGGCAAAACTGTCACGAATATCCTTCTTTTTAAAACGTGGGAAACCGCACTTTTGCTTGAGTTTGAGTCGTCTAAAAAAATGCGTAAAAGCGTTATCTAAATCATCAATCGCATTGCGGGTCACGCGACTTGATACTTCGCTATACCATTGAAATTCCTTGGGAATCACGTTGATATAGTATTGATAAGCAGCCGTTTTTGACCACTTATTTTCAGGCTTGGAAAAATGCGCCAGTAATTGATTGTAGCAATGACGTTTAGCCACAGGCTTTGTCCAAATAAATTGCCTGTTCCGGCGTGGGACGCAATTCAATCTTGTGGGCGAGTAGCTTTGCTGTCTCGCCTATCTTAACTAATTTCTTATCCATAAGTGTAGATTTTAGTAGATAAATACAGATTAAAACAAACAGTCACTTACCCTCTGGAAATTTCAATACGCAATGCAGATGTTCAGGCAACGCCATAAACGCATGAATTGTAAAGGGATGAGCTTTTTTCACTTTTCGCACCGCCACGCGTAATACATCAATGTGGCGAATGAGTAAATCGTTACCGTGTCGTTCCAAAAGATTGACGGTAAATCCGTTTTGACTTTTAACAGATTTTCTTCAATAACAGCACTCATCACTCGTTCAAAATAAGGATGATAATGCGGATGATTTTGTAAATGCCCTGATCTTAAAATAAATGAAATAAACTGCATTTTTAAATCTTCTTCATGCCAGCTATCAATATTTTGAATGGCATCCTCCAAAATAGCGGTAAAAATCTCCTGCTCACCCACTGTGCCGATTAAACGCTGAAGTTTAAATAATTTAATTAATTCAACTTCAGTATAAGATTTAATTCTTTTTGCCACTGGCTTCTCCTATCTCCTATTTTTTATTATCTAATCCCGCCTCCGCCATTGCGACGGCTTTAAAAATCGCCCGCCCTTTATTTAAGGTTTCATCCCATTCATTTTGCGGAATTGAATCATAAACAATACCTGCTCCAGCTTGAATATATAAAGTTTTATTTTTAATCACGGCGGTGCGAATCGCAATTGCCGTATCTAAATTCCCTGACCAAGAAATATAGCCCACTGCGCCCGCATAAATACCGCGTTTTACCGGTTCTAATTCATTAATAATTTCCATTGCGCGAATTTTTGGCGCACCGCTGACCGTTCCTGCGGGAAATGTGGCGGCTAATACATCAAATGCCGATTTATTCGGCTGTAAAATGCCTTGTACATTTGACACAATGTGCATCACATGCGAATAACGTTCAATAATCATTTTTTCCGTGAGTTTTACCGTGCCAATTTCGCAAACGCGCCCAGTATCATTTCGTCCTAAATCAATCAGCATTAAATGCTCGGCAATTTCTTTTGGATCAGCTAATAATTCCTTTTCCAAAGCTAAATCATTTTCCGGCGTATTTCCCCGTTTTCGCGTTCCAGCAATAGGACGAACGGTCACAATATTTTCTTCTAAACGCACTAAAATTTCCGGCGATGATCCCACAATATGAAAATCGTTTAAATTCAAATAAAACATATAAGGCGAGGGATTTAAACAGCGTAAGGCACGATATAAATTTAACGGCGACGCGCTATAAGGAATTGACATTCTTTGCGATAAAACCACCTGCATAATATCGCCATTAATAATATAATCTTTCGCTTTTAACACCGCATTTTTAAAACCAGTTTCAGTAAATCCGGAAATAAAATCTTCTTCAGAAACAGCTTTACCCTTGAATTCTGATTGTGATTGCGTTTGTAATTCGCGTAAATTTTTTACCAAATCATTTAACCGCTGTTGCGCTAATAAATATGAATTCAATTGTTCCGGATTCGCATGAGTCATTAACACTAATTTACCGGATAAATTATCAAATACCAATATATCTTCGGAGACCATTAATAAAATATCGGGGCAATTTAATTCATCGGTTTTATCTTGATGAGCTAATTTTGATTCAATATAGGCAATCGTTTCATAACCAAAATAACCCACTAAACCGCCATTAAATCGCGGCAATCCAGTAATATCTGGGACTTTAAATTGTTGTTTAAATTGTTCAATCCATTGTAATGGTTGCGGATGGAAAAAACTTTCGCTTATTTCGCCATTAATTTCGATAGCAATTTGATTGCCATAAATTTTAATAATCGTTTTACAGGGCAAGCCAATAATCGAATAGCGTCCCCATTGTTCGCCGCCATGCACGGATTCAAACAGGTAGGAATACGCGCCGTCGGCCAATTTTAAATACGCGCTTAACGGCGTGTCTAAATCAGCGAGAATTTCGCGGCACAGGGGAATGCGGTTGTAGCCTTGGGCGGCGTAGGTTTTAAATTGTTCTGGGGTCATTGTGCTGGCTTCTTTATTTATTTTCGTCCAATTTATTTAAACCTTTATGAGTTTGCTTCAGAGAGGTTTTTACTTTTTTTATGTCTTCTTTCAATGCAAGGTCTTCTGGTTTTGTTCCACTGATTTCAAGCATACTTTTCCTCACTTGTTTTCCTACAAATTCGGCAGTTTGCTGCGCTTGAGAATCTCCATGAATATTGTCGTTTTTAAGTTTAAGCTCTGTTTGTGTAATTCTAAATAAATTAGCTGCTAATTC
>JBEEJU010000083.1:0-3744 GCA_041169045.1 Pseudomonadota bacterium | reverse complement strand
CTATGATCAATTTAATGCCGATAATCAATTGTTATTAAAAAAATATCCGGCTGAAGTATTAGCCAATATTTATTGTCGTTATCAAGATTTTTTAATTAAAGATTTAGAATTTGGCTTTGGTATTTATGATATATTAGGGACGCATCATCAATTTATTCAACCTTACAATAGTGGTCATGCTCCATTACCTGATCGTTCGCGAGAATTTATCGTTAAATTCGCTTATCAATTTTAATTACCATTTAATTTTTAATTAAACTAAATGCGCCCATAAATCATGTTCATCGGCTTCTTCAATTTCCACTTGCACCCATTCTCCAACCTCTAAATGAGTGGCATCATCAATAAAAACTTGACCATCAATATCTGGGGCATCCGCAATACTGCGTGCGACCGCGCCCTCTTCAACCACTTCGTCAATTAATACCGTTTCAATTCGACCGACTCGACATTGTAATCGCGCCGCACTAATCTCAGCCTGATGTTGCATTAATCTTTCCCAGCGTTGTTGTTTAATGGCTTCTGGAATTGGATCAGGTAATTGATTTGCTGCTGCACCTTGAATAGGCGAATATTTGAAACATCCCACTCGATCTAATTGAGCGTGTGTTAAAAACGTTAATAATTGTTCAAATTCAGCATCAGTTTCGCCAGGAAAACCCACAATAAAAGTGCTGCGCAAAATTAAATCAGGGCATTGATTTCGCCAATTATGAATTCTGGCTAAAGTATTTTCGCTAGCTGCTGGACGCTGCATTAATTTTAATAAACGAGGATTGGCATGTTGAAAAGGAATATCTAAATAGGGCAGAATATTTCCTTCAGCCATTAAAGAAATAATTTCATCTACATGAGGATAGGGATAAACATAATGTAAACGAATCCAAATATTTAATTCACTTAAAGCTTTAGCTAATTCATAAAAACGACTTTGACGCGATTGCCCACGCCAAATACTTTCGGCATATTTCAAATCTAAACCATATGCGCTGGTATCTTGAGAAATGACTAATAATTCTTTTACGCCAGAATTTACTAAAATTTCCGCTTCTTGCATAATTTCATTTAATGGGCGGCTGGATAAATTTCCGCGCAAACTGGGAATAATACAAAAACTACAGCGATGATTACAACCTTCAGAAATTTTTAAATAGGCATAATGTGCTGGCGTTAATTTCACCCCTTGTGGCGGAATTAAATCGAGAAATGGATCGTGTATTGCTGGTAAATGTTTATGTACTGCCAACATCACAGTTTCTAACGCATTAGCCCCCGTTACTTGTAAAACCTGAGGATGACGCGCCCGAATTTCAGCTTCCCTTATTCCTAAACAACCGGTGACAATCACTTTGCCATTTTCTTGAATAGCCTCGCCAATTGCATCTAAAGATTCTTCTACCGCCGCATCAATAAATCCACAGGTATTAACAATCACTAAATCGGCTTGTTGATAATCGGGAGAAATAGCATAACCTTCGCTGCGTAAGCGAGTTAAAATTTGTTCACTATCGACTAATGCTTTGGGGCATCCTAAGCTAATAAATCCGATATGAGGAGCGTGTTTTTTCATAAATTGGGAAAAAATAAAAATGAATAATTAAATCAAATTGAATTTTAATATCAGGGAATTTCAGCAATAAAAATAGCGCGTTGAGGTGCGGGCAATCCTTCGCAGGTTAAATCAGAATTATTAGGGTCTAAAAAACTGTCTAAAGATTGAAAATCCATCCATTCAGTGGCGCGTTGTTCTGCAATTGTCGTTTTAGATTGATCGACTAAACGAATATTAATAAATCCACAGCGTTTTAACCAACTGATTAATGTTTGACTACTGGGTAAAAACCAAACATTACGCATTTGTGCATAACGATTTTCGGGAACTAATATTTGTCCTAAATCACCTTCAATAACTAAAGTTTCTAAAATTAATTCACCACCAGGACGTAATAAAGATCGTAATTCTAATAAATGATCAATGGGTGATCGACGATGATATAACACCCCCATTGAAAATACGCTATCAAAAATGCCTATTTCGCTTGGTAATTGTTCAATACCTAAAGGTAATATATGAATTGGTGCGAATTGCCCGTATAATTGATAAATCGCTTGAAATTGAATCAAATTTAATAAAGTAGGATCAATGCCAATTACGGCTTTAGCTCCTGCACCTAACATTCGCCACGCATAATAGCCATTTCCACACCCTATATCTAAAACCAAGCGACCTTTTAATGGTTTAATAGCGGAAATAACTCGTTGCCATTTCCAATCAGATCGCCATTCGCTATCAATATGAATTCCAAATAAATTAAAGGGACCTTTACGCCAAGGTTTTAAACTTTTTAATAATTGAATTAAATAATTTTTTTCAATGAATGAAAGGTCTGTATCACAACCAATAGTGACAGAGTGATTTAATTCACGAACGTTAGTCGTTAATTTAGGTAATTGTTGCAACATAGCAAACCATTCAGATAATGATCCGTGTTGTTGCGGTGATAAAGCTTGATTAATTTGTTGCGGTAATAATTCAGCCCAAGTTTGAGCTTTTTCTGCAATTAATAACGAATATAAAGCGGTGTAATTAATCATTTTAATGCCAATAAAGAAGCAAAATTAAAATATTGAAACCAAACCTCAGCACTGTTAAAACCAATTTGTTGTAATCGCTGTTGATGTTGCGCTAATGTTTCTGGAATTAATACTGAATTTAATGCCGCGCTTTTTTGAGCAATTTCCAAATCACTATAACCTTGAGCTTGTTTAAATAAATGGTGCATTTCAGTGTGTAATTGTTGTTGCTGCGAATCAGTAAAAGCGATTTTTTCGGATAAAACTAATATTCCTCCCGGCATTAAAGCTTGATAAATTCGTTGTAATAATGATTGCCGTTTGATTAAGGGAACAAATTGTAAAGTAAAATTGAGTACAATTAATTGAGCGGGTTGAAAAGTAAACTCACAAATATCTGCACAATATAGTTCAATGATTTCTGAATCAATTCCCGCATTTAACAATTTCTGTTCACAATGATTAATCATTGCCGCGGAATTATCTACGGCAATGATTTTACAATTTTTCGCGCGAATATGCTGATACATTGATAAACTAATTGCGCCCCAAGAACAGCCTAAATCGTATGCTAATTGATTATCTTTCATGCAATGATTTGCCAATAAACCAATCGCCGCAATAATGGTGGCATATCCCGGGACTGAACGTTGAATCATATCAGGAAAAACGTCAGCTACCGATTGATCAAATTGAAAAGCATTTAATGATGAAATCGGTTGTGCATATAAATTATCTTTGTATAACATTGATTATGAAGGAGATTTTTCAGTTTGATCTTTAGCAGTTAATGCTTCTTTATTTCGTTTAGCCAAATCTTCAATCACTGAAGTTAAAGAGCCACTCCGTTCAATATCTGCATTAAAACTACTGCGATAATTAGTCACTAAACTAACGCCTTCTATTGTAATATCATATGCTTTCCATTCACCTTTGTTTTGTGCCATTTTATAGCTAATTGCAATTGGCTGTAATCCGGGTTGAATAATTTCTGTTTTGACCACGACTTTATCAGGATTATCAGTAGTTTCTAACGGTAAAAATTTAACCGACCATTCTTTAAATTCGGTAAATGCACGAGAATAAGAGCGAATAATTAATAATTGAAATTCTTGTTTAAAACGCTTTTTTTCGTCTTCACTAGCGGTTTTCCAATGTTTTCCTAAGACT
>JBEEJU010000082.1:0-4234 GCA_041169045.1 Pseudomonadota bacterium | reverse complement strand
CTAAAAATACTGGAGAATTCAATTACTTACCGAATTCCAACGATGTTGTTGGAGATCAATTTAGCTATCAAATCAGCGACGGCAACGGTGGATTCAGTTCGGCAACGGTGAAAATTGAGGTCAACGTGGTAAATCAGCCATTACAACCCCCAATTGTTTCTCTGCCAGATCGTGTTGAAACAGTGATTGAAAACGGGCAAACCGTTGTTGTATCGGTTTTACAGCCTGAACAATTGAATAATTTTGCTTTAAATAGTTTGCAGATCGTTGGTACGAATCAACCCGGCGAAGATCTGGCAATTGATACTCAAGGCATTTGGATAATTAATTCATCTCAAGGTGAAATTATTTTTAAACCAAATGCTAATTTTGAAGGAAATCCCGATCCAATTCAATATACTATTAAAACAAATACCGGCCTAATTAATCAATCAGTTATCCGAATTGAATATACACAACCTTTTTCAATAAATAGTGGAATTTTAACTTCAACTATTACTAATTCTAATTCCTTCATAGGCGATTCAACAACCAAATTGATTGGAGAATCTTTTGTGAATAATTTTGTACAGAATACGGCTCTGAATATAAAAAATGGACAAAATTATTATCATGAATATCAACTCACGCCTTTATATGAAGTCAATTACAATTCAATTCTTGATCCTAGTATTAATCCGGTATCGATGTCTGGAGAATTGCGAGATCAATTCGCCGATGAAGGTAAATTGATTTATACCGTTTCAGATAAATTTAAACATACTAATCCGAGTATTCCATTAAAATTTCATGCAGCTCTGCCCAATGGAACTGCGTTGCCAGAATATGTGAAATTCGATCAAAAAACTGGGCAATTTATTTTTGATGCTGAACAAGCGAGATCGCAAGGCGCGAAAAGTGTATTAATTCGCGTAGTGGCGGCTGATCCGTTGAATAATCAGGTTTCCAGCGTCTTTGAAACACGGTTTGATCATCCCAGTTTAGGCAAAAATCCGATTAAATTAAACGGATTATTAGCCAATCAAAAATTAACTAAAGGGCAACGTCATTATGTGATTCCTTCCAATGCGTTTACTCATAACAATCCTAATGAAACCTTGACTTATCAAGCGAATGTAGCGAATGGTTCGGCTTTGCCAGATTGCGTACGTTTTAATGAAAAAACGCATAGTTTTGATTTTGATGCAGATTATGCCCAAAAATTAGGCATTAAAAAATTAACCTTAAAACTCACGGCTAAAGATTCTCAAAAGCATCAGGCTTCAACGAACTTTGTCATTGATTTTACCAATAGAGCTGCTGACACTGAACAGACCTCATTACCTGAAAATTCAACGGTTCAAGAAAACTCAAAATCGACTTCTGAACCACAACAATCTTCCGAGCGCGAAATGGATAGATTTTTGGCTTTATTGGCGCAAAATCCCTCTTCGACAAAACCACAAACTCAATCAGTAGAAACTTCTTCAATGAATGAGCGACAAACTTTAACGCATCAAATTCATCGAGCCGGTTTTTTTGGTTATCAACAAACTAAACAACAATTAATTGCTGATTTTATCAGTTTATTTTCTAGAAATAGTTAAATGGATTTATTAATTTTCCGAAAATAATTGGCGTTTATACTATAATTAATAAATAATTAATTTACATTAATAATTCCCTGTTTTTCATCCTTATAAAAATAACTTTTCATTACGATTTGAGAGTTGATATGAAATACAATAAACCGATTATTTGTTCATTATTAGTGATGCAATTAATCAGTGGTTGTGGTGTAAAACCTAAACCCTTATCGATAGAAGAAATTGCAGATTCTGCTTTAACAGATATTCATGCAATTTATCAATCCCAAGAAAATTTAACGCAGAATTTAACCTTATCCGAAGCAATGGCCAGGGCTTTAAAATATAATTTAGATAATCGAGTTAAATTAATGGAACAAGCGGTTGCGCATAAAAGTGTAGAAATGGCGCAAATGGATATGTTGCCAATGGTCGGTATTTCTGCGGGATATTTAGATCGCAGTAATGTCGATGCTTCACAAAGTCGCGGCGTTCCAGATGGGAATATTTCTTTACGTCATTCAACAGCTCAAGATTTACGTCGTCAAAATGCCGATATTCGATTTACTTGGAATATTCTCGATTTTGGTGTGAGTTATGTGCAAGCAAAACAAAATGCCGATCGTTATTTAATTTCACAAAAAACGCGGCAGAAAGTCATGCTGAAATTATTACAACAAGTTCGTTCAGCTTATTGGCGCGCCCTTATTATGCAAAATATGGCTAAAGAAGTTGAAACGATTTTTGCGAAAGTAAATACCACTTTAAATGATTTAAAAGCGGTTCGTGAACAACAATTATATACCCCTTTATTTGCATTAAATGATATTCGTACTTTAATTGTCACAAAACAAGAATTAGCCAATATTCGGGATTCCATTAATATTGCGCATGTTGAATTAGCCAGTTTAATTAATGTGCCAGCGGGTAGTAAATTTACTTTAGAAATTAATTCAGATTTTGAAAAAATTCCGCCAATTTCTAATAATATTAATGAAATGGAATTAACCGCTTTATTAAATTCTAATGAATATACCACTGAGTTATATAATACTCGAATTGATCAAATGGAATCCCATAAAGCCTTGTTAAAAATGTTGCCCGGAATTGAATTTTCTTATTCAGGGAATTACGCTTCTAATTCTTATTTATGGAATAATTTATGGGGTGAAGCTGGAGTTCGTTTAGCCGGCGATTTAGTCAAATTATTAACGATTCCAGATACTTTGGAATATGGCGAAATTAGTCATCAATTAGCGATGTCGCGGCGATTAGCGGTGAATACGGCTGTGGTCGCTGGCGTACATTTAGCGTGGCAGAATTATAACAATTCCGTTGGACATTTACGTCAAGCAAGTTTTTTAAATACCATAGATAGTGAAATTGCCGCATTAACTCGTAATGCAGAACAAAATCGTTCTAGCAGTGAAGTCGAGGCAATTCAAAATGAATTTAAAGCGTTAGGTTCAAAAATGGCGCATTTATTATCATATGCAAAAGCACAAGATTCTTTTGGCGCGTTTTTGGTGAGTTTAGGCTCTAATCCAGTGCCGGATAATTATCAAACTTTATCGGTAGTCGAATTAGCTAAAACGTTATCGACTAAATATCAATTATGGGAAAATGGCAAATTAGAAATTATTAATCCCGAAGAAATGAAAAAACGAATCGCGCTTCAAGCTGAACAAAAAACGGCAAAATCTGGTTTTTGGAAATTTATCGATGAATTATAAAATTCTAATTTATACTACAATGATGGCTTTTCATGCAATCGTAAGTGCTGAAAATAAAAATCAATTTACTTATAGTAATTCTAATTTAACGAAAATTCAAAATAGTATTCGGGGACAATTACGCGCAAAACAATTTACCACTTTAGCGGCTGGTTTATCAGGACAATTAAAACAATTTAATGTGACTCGCGGTCAAATGGTGAATAAAGATCAACTGATTGCAATGACCGATTGCCAATTAGAACAAGCCGAAAAAAAAGTATTAGAAGCGAAATTATCTGCTGCCCAAAGTAAATTGCAAATTAATACCCAATTAGCGCAATATAAAAATATTAGTGATTTGGATTTAGTGTTAAGTAAAGCGGATGTGCAAATTCAACAAGCGGAATTAATTAAAATTGAAACCACTTTAGCTAAATGCGTGATTAATGCGCCGTTTAATGGTATTGTCACCGAAAAAATGGCACAAGCTTTTCAATATGTCAAAGAAGGCGAATCATTATTAGAATTAGTCGATACGCGGCATTTAGAAATAGAAATGGTAATTCCCTCAAAATGGTTATCCAGATTAGCTGTAGGAACGGTATTTAGTGTTCAATTAGATGAAATATCAACGCCAATTATGGCAAGAGTCAATCGTCATTTAGCGAGTATTGATCCGGTTAGTCAAACGATTCGAGTAATTGGTGAATTATTAAATCCGCCGGCAAATTTATTACCCGGAATGAGTGGCGATATTCATTTTTCTACGAGTCACTAAATGCAAAATGCAGCCGCTTTTGGATTAGCCGATTTATTATTATTGCAACAACAATTACGCAATAAATCGACTCTTAATGAATTAGGCTATTTTATTGTAAATGATAGCCAAAAGATTGCCCCTTATCAAATTGCAGTTTGGTATAGCCAATTTCGCGGTATTGAAAAAATAAGGGC
>JBEEJU010000081.1:0-2827 GCA_041169045.1 Pseudomonadota bacterium | reverse complement strand
GCATCTCCCCAATAAGGGGCTAAAGTGGCGGAAATTGCTGCCGCATTTTTTGGACGTTTTTTAATATCTAATTGTAAGCAATGTTCTGCGATTTTTTGTAAAGCTTGAGCTGTTTTACTCCCTTGAATTAACGGACTTAAACTCGCGCCTTGTCTTCTAGCTTCAATTTGCGGCGGCGTATGTCCTAATAAACAACGATAAATAATTGCGCCTAATGAATAAAAATCCGTACGATGATCACAATATCCTCCAGTTAATTGTTCTGGAGCGATAAAAGTTCCCCGTCCAATTGCACTTGATTTCAATAATTCATCACGCGCGCCTTCTCTAGCTAAACCGAAATCCATTAACACCGGACGATTATTTGCACACAAAATAATATTACTTGGACTAATATCGCGATGATAAATTTGTTTATCGTGTAATTTTTGTAAAGTTTCTAAAAAAGGTCTTAACCATAAACAAATACTTTCTGCCGATAAAGTACGATGAGTGCGTAATAATTTAGTCAAAGTATTACCTTCTAAACGCTCCATTACTAAATAAGCCGAATTATTTTGCACAATTAAATCTAAATAACGCACAACTCCGGATTCAATTGAAGGTGCTTCATAACAACGGCGTAATAAAGTGGCTTCTTGAATAAAGCGTTTTTTCCACGAATCTAATAAATCCTGATTGCGTTTGGGATTAATCGTAATGCCATCTACTCCGCGTTTAGCCAACGCATTGGGATAATATTCTTTAATTGCGCAAGGTAGTGAATCGGTTTCACGAATCGCCGCATAAACAATCGCAAAACTGCCTTCGCCTAATACTCGCCCAATCACATAACCCCGTTCTAAAACGGTAAAGGGACGTAAATAATGCGATGCAGCATCGTCGTGCATGTAAGTTTCACGGTCAAAACGGCAGTGACTACAACAAGTAGTGATGCTAGGTTTAAAGCAATTAGGGCAGTGGGTATGAAATTGGTAACTCATTATGCAAGCATGGATAAGAAGTGACAGTGCATTTTAGCGTGGATTTTGCTACAGTAGTTAATGCTTTAATTCAGATTTTGACTAGGAGTTTATGATGCAGTTACAACAACTGATCGAACAGTTAGATTCTCCGGCGCAAATAGAAGCTTTGTATCGACAATATCCGCAACAGTTTACTGAGCTTTTTCCTCAAGTTTATCAACGCTATCCTGAACATTTGCTGGTGCAAATTTGGTATCAGCGTCTGTTTTTTACTCAAACCGCGTCAACGATTCAAGCTGAATCGGCAACGCAGTCTTTTAGCAAGCTGATTATTTTATCAATCGTGACTACGAGTTTGATGAAATTGCCAGATTTTTGGTCTGCGATTGACAGTTCTTGGTTTTATTCGCATTTTGCTATTGAAATTGAATTATCTGCTTTAATGATTTATTTTTTAATGCAAAGAAAAACCAATTTACGTTTTCAAATTTTTATCATCGCATTCAGTGTTTTTTGTTTCATATGGTCAGCGATGTTAATTGATACAAAAGAGTCAGATAGCGTATTTTTAGCTTTAATTCATTTGCCATTATTATTTTGGACGCTGATAGGATTGGCTTTTTGTGGATTAGGCTGGCGTTTAAGTGAAATGCGAATGCAATTTATTCGATTGAATGCCGAATTACTTATCTATAATTCAGTGATTTTATTAGGTGGTATGATTTTAACCGCATTAACTTTATCGTTAGCCGAATTATTAGATTCTTCTCGTGGATTTGCCGATTGGTATATGAAAAATATCGCGCTTTGGGGATGGGTCACTAGTCCGTTATTATCTTGCTTTTTAATTGAAAAATCGTTAATTAATCAATATCGAGCTTCGGCAATTTTAGCGAAAATCTTTTCGCCTTTATTTTTAATCACAGTCATTTTTTATTTAATCGCTTTAGCTTTACAACACAAAAGTTTATATACCGATAGAGATTTTTTATTAACGTTTAATTTATTGTTATTAGTCGTATTAGCAATTGTGATGTTATCGATTGCAGAAAATCAATCGAATCGAACTTTATCTCATATTTGGCAATGGTTAAATATCGGTTTAATTATTACCACTTTATTAATTGATTTACTAGCATTAACTGCAATTAGTTATCGATTAATTCATTATGGAATGACGGTGAATAGAGTAGTGGTCAGCGTGAGTAATCTGCTCATTTTTATTCATTTAATCGGTATTTTATATGCTTATATCAAAGGGTTACATGACCGCAATCACTATCAATTTATTCAACAATGGGTGACTGAATATTTACCGGTTTATAGTGTATGGACTGCGGTCGTCGTATTTATTTTGCCTTTTTTATTCCAATTTAAATAATACCTTATAAAATTTTTTTATTCATTAAGGATTTAAATTGTTGGAAAAAATTATTTTGAGCGTCGGGAGCGGATTTAGTGGTCGGATGATTCAATTGAATTTCCTCTAACCATTTAGCCCGTTGGAGTTGTTCTTCTTCGGCTCTTTTTTGAATTTTTTGTTTATCCTGAGAAGTAATTTCTAACTGAATAAAATCACAATCTTTACGCAACATAAAACGCAAAACCTCATCCAATAATTCGTCATTAATTGCTTCTGGCTCAAAGGTTTTTATATAAGTATTAAAGTTTTCATGATTATTAATTAATAACTTGATTTTTGAATGCGAATAATCGACTTCAAAACGAAATCTAACTGGTATTTTTCGAGTTAAATTAAAAGTTGCAGCATCAATACCATTCGGTGTCATATATTGACTCCAATTAAATAGCAAACTTTTACTATTTAAAAAAGATACCTCTTGTTCAATTTTATGTTGACC
>JBEEJU010000080.1:0-36261 GCA_041169045.1 Pseudomonadota bacterium | reverse complement strand
CTGAAATATCTAACAGGCTATTTACTTGTTCACCACTGTCTTTGTTAAAATTTTCTTTTATGTCGTAAGCACCTTGTACACAGAATTTTCTCCAGTTTTTATCCAACGCATCATTTAAATCAATTGACAATGCTCTGCTATTTTTAAGTTGCCAAAGTCTTTCTGTCAGATTTTTTTCTAATTCTGCATTTTTTGTTGTACAAGCTGTAAGTAAAATTAAGACGATAAGTAAAATAATCTGCGTAGGGTGTAATAGTGTTAACGTATTGCGCTGCATGAAAAACGGCATAGCTTGATTTAAACCGCTTATTTTCTTTCTCATTATTACCTCGCCACTTGGTTATGTCGGTTTGGTTTTTATAAAAATGTGAAATGGATATTTATAAAAAACAACTGACCACAAATGATGTGCTTTTCTTCGTTCAGCGCATCCTATCATACTCAGTTCCAGTACCCCATAGACCATAAACAATTACAACATTAAGTTGTGCCATTTTAATCTCCTTTTGTTAAAAAAACTTAATTGAATTATCTTCTAATTTAAATGATAGTGTTGTTATTTTGGAACAGATAGCAGAATATTTCGCTCCATCCATTTCTCGAAAAAGACTCCGTTTTATTGAACCATCTGAAAAAAATAGCCATAAAACATACATACCATCATCATCCGTTTCACTGTAGTTACTTACTTTATTTCCAATTCTTTCCTCAAAAGAGAATTGTGGTTCATAAGGTGTCTGAATACAAACTTTGGTAATTTTCTTTTTATTAAAGTTTTGTAATTGTACTGGCGTAAAATCTCTATTTTTTTTTACTTTGGAAACAGTTTTATATATTTGGTATTCCAAAAATGGGTCGTAACCATAAAAAATTGCTGATTCAAAGAGGTAAACTGAGCGGAAATAAAAAGGTAAACTAATAAATAATATTATAAATAAAAATATTTTTTTCATTTTAATTTTATAAAAATCCTATTCAGTTAAACTATGCGGCATATTGTCACAGGTGGTTTTGATTATAAAAATTATTACGAACGAATAAACCATCGTTAGCGTGGTCGAAATACGCGCCTTGTTTTACGCCGCTGGTTTCAATTATGCCGTTGTAATTTAATTAATTGAGTATTTCCTATTAAATGCGGTAAAGTTTTTAATTTCATTAAGAATCTTAATTGAGAAATGTTGTGTTATTATATCCATTTATAAAAAATGGTTTTTCATTTTTATATCATTTTCAATTTGCTTTGAATAATATTTTTATAGATAAACTGCCAGATTGTGAATTTTTGAATGTGTTGATTTAAATTAAAAATATTATTTTAATTTCGTTGACCAAATAATGCCGTGCCAATTCGTACGATGGTCGCGCCTTCAGCAATTGCCGCCGCCAAATCACCACTCATGCCAAATGAAAAAGTTTGCAAATTCCTATTTTTTAAGGCTTGTACTGTTTGATATAAACGTTGATAAGGCAGGCGTTGTAATTGGGGATCGGATTCAGCCGAAGGAATTGCCATTACGCCGCGTAAACGTAAATTCGGTAATTCACTCACTGCTTTAACCAAATCCGCTAATTCATTTAATTCAATGCCAGATTTGCTGGCTTCGTGACTAATATTGACTTGTAAACAAATATTTAACGGTGGTAAATGTGCCGGACGCTGCTCATTTAAACGCTGGGCAATTTTCCATCGATCAACGCTATGTACCCAAGCAAACGAACTGGCGATCGCTTTAGTTTTATTAGATTGAATCGGACCAATAAAATGCCAACTGATCTGAAAAGCCGATAAAGCCGCTTGTTTAGTTATGGCTTCTTGTAAATAATTTTCGCCAAAATGCCTTTGTCCACAATGATATAACTGCGCAATTCTAATCGGAGATTGCGTTTTACTGACGGCTAATAATTTTACCGAATCCGTAGGACGTTGAGCTTGTTGTTCAGCCTCACGAATTTGCTGTAATACCGATTGAAATCGAAAATATAATGGATTCATAAACGAAATAAAAAAACGTGCTAGTATTATTAAAACTTTTATTTTAACAAATTGTACAATTGAGTTTGATGTTCTGATTCACTAAAACACTATAAAATACTAAAGAGGAGTTAAGTATGGATATTGCGGAATTATTAACTTTTATGGTGAAAAATAAATCTTCAGATTTGCATTTATCTGCGGGTTTGCCGCCGATGATTCGAGTCGATGGTGATATTCGCCGCGTGAATATTCCTGATTTATCCCATAAAGAAGTTAGGGATTTAATTTATGATGTGATGAATGACAAACAACGGCGTGATTATGAAGAAAAATTAGAAACGGACTTTTCTTTTGAATTACCCGGAGTTGCGCGATTTAGGGTGAATGCGTTTAACCAAAATCGTGGAGCGGCAGCTGTTGTTCGTTGTATTCCTTCGGATATTTTAAGTTTAGAACAACTCAAAGCCCCTGATATTTTTAAACAATTAACCCATGCGGGGCGTGGCATGATTTTAGTCACCGGAGGAACAGGTTCGGGAAAATCAACCACCTTAGCAGCGATGATTGACCATATTAATTCCACGCGTTATGAACATATTTTAACTGTTGAAGACCCGATTGAGTTTGTGCATAAATGTAAAAAATCCCTAATTACGCAAAGGGAAATTCACCGTGATACTCATGGATTTAATGAAGCTTTACGATCCGCTTTACGTCAAGACCCTGACATTATTTTGGTGGGCGAGATGCGCGATTTAGAGACCATTCGTTTGGCAATGTCAGCTTCAGAAACCGGACATTTAGTGTTTGGTACTTTGCATACCAGTTCGGCAGCGAAAACTGTTGACCGGATTATTGACGTATTTCCCGCTGCTGAAAAAGAGATGATTCGGGCGATGTTATCGGAATCATTAAAATGCGTAATTGCTCAACAATTGTGTAAAAAAGCCGGTGGAGGGCGAGTTGCGGTGCATGAAATTTTAATCGGTACGCCAGCGATTCGTAACTTAATTCGTGAAGCTAAAGTGGCGCAAATGTATTCAGCGATTCAAACCGGTCGTAAAGATGGGATGCAAACTTTGGATCAAGATTTGAAAGATAAATTAGAAAAAAATCTAATTACTTTGGAAGAGGCGCGTAGTAAAGCGGCGAATAAAAAAGATTTTGCCTAACATTGATCACTGATGAATTTTCAAGCATTACTCACCCTAATGGTGGAACAAAAGGCTTCAGATTTGTTTATTACTGTCGGTAAACCGCCGTGTTTAAAAATCGATGGGCAAATTACTGAAGCCACTTCACAAGCATTAACTGCTGCTCAGTGTGCAAAATTAGTCCGTCATCTGATGACTCCAGTGCAAATTACCGAATTTGATCGCAGTCATGAATGCCAATTTGCTTTACAAATCAATGAATTAGGTCGTTTTCGCGTAAGTGCTTTTAGTCAACGAGATCAGGCTGGTATGGTCTTGCGGCGGATTGAGAGCGAAATTCCCAGTTTAGCGTCGCTACATTTACCGAACAGTTTAACCGATTTAGTGATGCACAAACGCGGTTTAGTGTTATTGGTCGGCGCGACGGGTAGCGGTAAATCAACCACTTTGGCATCACTGATTCAATATCGCAATCAAAATAGCAAAGGTCATATTATTACGATTGAAGACCCAATTGAATATGAACATCCACATTTGGGCTGTATTGTGACTCAACGTGAAATTGGTATTGATACCGATTCATATCAAATTGCTTTAAAAAATACATTACGCCAAGCACCGGATGTGATTTTAATTGGTGAAATTAGAACCGCGGAAACGATGCAACAAGCAATTACATTTGCCGAAACAGGACATTTATGTTTAAGCACTTTACATGCGAATAATGCGAATCAAGCTTTAGATCGGATTTTACATTTTTTTCCCGATACGCAACATCAACAAATTTTAATGGATTTATCATTAAATCTACGCGGCATTGTTGCGCAACAATTAATTCGTAGATTTAATAATCAAGGACGTTATCCCGCCATTGAAATTTTATTAAATACGCCTTTAATTGCTGATTTGATTCGTAAAGGCGATATTCATTTATTAAAAGAGAAGATTAAAGCGAGTCAGGAATATGGAATGCAAACATTTGATCAATCTTTATTTGAGTTATATAAATTAGGTAAAATTACGATTGATGAAGCTTTAAATGCAGCGGATTCGCGTAATGATTTACAATTAATGATTAAATCAACGGCGGATTATACCATTCGATTTACAGAAGATCAGAAAATGAGTTTAACGGTGGAGGAATCTCATTATTCACGATTACGATAATTGATTTATAATTCAATATCTAAAATTTCAGCGGCTTTTTCTAAAATTTCATCAGGATCAAAAGGCTTAGTCATATAAATATTTGCGCCTACAGCTTCGCCTTTTTTCTTATCGAATTCCTGACCTTTAGCCGTGAGCATAATGATATAAATTTTATCCGCCAATTCAGTATTTGATTTAACGGATTGACAAACTTCAAAGCCATTTAAATACGGCATCATTACATCTAAAAAGACTAAATCCGGAATTTCGGTTTCAATCATTTCTAAACCGTCTCGTCCATTATTAGCCGTTAATAATTCAACCTCATAATCTTCTAATTCTTCCAAAGCCTGTTCTAATAGAATACGAATATGAGGTTCATCATCGACAATTAATATTTTTTTATTCATCTTTTTATTTAATCCTAATGGTTGGGTATTATTATTTTTTATTTAATATAATACTTCATAAACGTCAACAGATTTTTTCTTGCCTTTTACATATAAGAAACCACAAGAGCGAAATTCAAAATCATTTTTCGTCGCTTCCCAAACGCTACGGCTAACTAAAATTTGTCCCCCTTCGGCTAAAGATTGTAATCTCGATGCCAAATTAACCTCATCGCCAATTGCGGTATAATCCATATGTTTTGGCGACCCTACATTACCAATAATGACTTCACCAGAATTAATCCCAATTCCGGTAATAAAGTTTTTTTGAATCCAACCATTAGAAGTATTTTTTAGCCATCGCTGCATCCGAATTGCCGCCATAATTGCGCATTTTTCACTACTCATTAAGGAAACTGGTGCGCCAAATAAAGCCACTATCATATCGCCAACAAATTTATTGACAGTGCCATTTTCGTCAAAAATAATATCCACCATATTTTCAAAATATTGATTTAAATAACCAACAATTTCCGATGGATCGGATAATTCGCAAGTAGCGGTAAATCCACGAATATCTGAAAATAAAATAGAAATGTGACGTTTTTCTGAAGTTAAAGCAATATTGCGTTCATTAATAATCGCATCGACAACTTGTGAGGATAAATAGCGTTCTAAATGACTTTTAATGGTTTCTTGTTTAATTTTACGTTCATGCAAAATGACATTTTCAATAGCAGGTGCCGCTTGTGCAGCTAAAGCGGTAAATAATTTTAAATCAGCGGCGGTATATTCAATCGCTTGACGACTGCTAATGGTAAAAACGCCTAAATTTTTTTCAATACTTTTTATTGGCACACAGATCATTGCTTTACTGTGTTTATCTGCTGCAGAAAAACGCGGATCATGATCAACATCATTAATAATTTCGGCTTTCATTGAAGCAAAAACGTGATTGACAATGCCTTGATCACGATAGGGTAAATTCGTAGATTGATTTTCGTTATCCATGACCGCTAATACTTCAAATTGATTAGTTTCCTCATTAAATAACATTACCGAAGCATAATCAGAATCAATGAGTCGAGTCGCTTCTTCAATAATTAATTGAGCAATTGAATAAATATTTAAATGAGCAGTTAATTTAGCTGAAATAGAATATAATAAATTAATTTCTTTATATAAGTTTAAAGTTTCAATCGCTAAAGCTTTTTTATCATTTTCTTTATCAATCAAATAAATTAATAATCGTGCTAAACCTTGAGCTTGTTCACTCCCTTTTACCCAGCCAATAATTTGTTGATCAATTTCAATGGGATAATGATAAGCGACTGTTTGAGTATTTCCTGCAATAATTTTTCCTTGAGCATCTTCAATAACCACAGTATCGCCTAATAAGCGTATAAAACTTTGGATAATAAATGCCGTTTCTTTTTTAGCAATAAATCGATCCAAGCGTATCTTCATTGAACACTCATTCTTTTTCTAAAAGAATAAATAAGACATGATCCATACCTTTTTCAAAGCGTAAAATATTAACCACGTCACTTTCTTGTGATAATAACGCATCAATCACAATCATATCTGGTTTTTGTATTAAAGCTTTTTCAATACATTCTTTTCCGGTGGAGACATTATCTACCGTATAACCGCGACTGGTTAATACATTGACTAAATCGGTAATTGCCGAATTATTTTCATCAACAATTAAAACTTTCTTTTTAGAAGAACCTTCTGAAATTAACGAGCCAACTTCTGATAATAATAAATCGGTATTAATCGGTTTAGTTAAATATTTATCTACACCTAATTTATTCCCTCGCTTACGATCTTCAATAATCGATAACATAATAATTGGGATATTATGCGTTAACGGTTCGCTTTTGAGCATAGCGACGGTATCGAAACCGCTAATTTCCGGCATCATAACATCCATGGTAATTAAATCGGGTTGATATTGTTTAGCTAAAGCAATCGCTTCAATTCCATTTTGCGCTTCGATAATGGTGTAATTTTGTTCTTCTAATTCTTGTCGTAATAATTCCCGAATATGCGGCTCATCATCAACCACTAAAACCGTTTTTTGCGGCGGTTCTTCAAGTTGATCATCATGATGTTTATTTTGGGTAATTTGTTTGATTAAAGATTCAATGCTTTTAATTTCAATCGGTTTAGGCGTTTCCGAAATAATCGCGGGTAAAGTGAAAATAAAACTGCTTCCTGAACCTAATTCACTTTCTGCCCAAATTTTACCTTCATGATGTTCGACAATATATTTACAAATCGATAAACCCAATCCAGTCCCTTTAGGTTTATCGGTTAAAATTTCACCCACTTGTTTAAATTTTTCAAAAACCAATCCAATATGTTCTGGCGCAATTCCCATTCCCGTGTCAATTACTTTGACAACAATTTTGTGTTCCTGATAACGAACTTGGCAGGTGACTGATCCTGAATCGGTAAATTTAAACGCATTTGAAATTAAATTAATTACCACTTGAATCAGCCGATCGCGATCACCTTTAATTTGCGGAAGATTATCAGGAATATCTTGAATTAATTTCACGCAATCGCGTTGTGCAAATAGCGATGAAGTGGCTGCACAGGCGCGATAAATAATTTCAGCAATTGATAAAGTTTCCATATTCCAATCGACTTTACCCGCTTCCATTTTAGATAAATCTAATACATCATTAATTAATGAAGTTAAACGTTCGCCTTCAGAAATAATAATTTCAATATTGCTACTAATTTGTTTTAAAGCGCGTTGAATTTTTTTATCAGTTGAATTGCTAAGTAAAGGAAAAATAATTTCATTGAGTTTTTTATCAATGATTTTAGTAAATCCCAACACTGACGTTAATGGCGTACGCAATTCATGAGAAACGGTTGCAATAAAATCCGTTTTCATTTGATCAATGGCTTTTTCTGAAGTAATATCACGAATCAGAATAATGGTGCCAATTTGTTTACTATCCCAATTATTCGCATCTTCATTTAATGCGTGAACAATTGCTTTACCTGTTCTGCCTTTATGTAAAGGTAATTCTTCTCGCAGGATTTTTTTAATATCTAATTTATTATGTTGTAGAACTTTAACTAAATCAGCACTGATTATATCAACCGATTTGCCAATTACCGATTGATTTTTCAAATTAAACATGGACAACAAAGCCGGATTAGCTAAAGTAATTAAATCATTTTCATCCGTAACCAATAAACCATCAACGATATTATCCATAATAACGGTCAAATGGGTTAAAGTATCTTGTAAAGCAGCAGTACGCTCTTCAAATAAAGCCGTTAAATTATAATTAAGTTGTTTTAATTCTTCATTCGCTTGTTGAATTTGTTGATTTTTAATTTCGGCGACACGTTCAGCTTCTAAGCGAGCCAATTTTTCACGTTCATATTGAGCAATATAAGTTTCAATGGTAAGCATCACTTTTCCTCTTAAGCAATTATATTTATTATTGAGTATTCATAAAAAAAACGATAGGAATGTTTTATGAATACTTATGATTCAGTATCATTAAGATGCTCAGAGAGTTGCCAATCTGAAAAGGGAAAGGGCGGTAAATGAGTATTAAAGGTTAAAAATAAAGTAATGTGATATAGATATAAGCATAATTGGCGACTTAATCCTAAAATATGTTGATTAACACGACCCGTAAATAAAGTTGTAGTAATTTGTAATGCAATAATTGCCCACAACAACACCCTAACTATACTGACAATCAAAACGAAAATCAGCATAAATAGAATGCGTTTCCAAGTATTGGGTTGTTTGAAATGCGAAGAAGAAATATAAGTTGACATTATCGAAATGAATTCAAAATTAATTACGAAAATCGCCATACAAAAATATTTTTTCGCGTTTCATATATTCATAATATTTACGATCGACGGTTAAAATATGATTTCTTAACCATTCTAAGCCAAAATTAGCGACTTTAATAGCGATTAAATTAGCATTTTCTTGTCGCGCTTGTTGATAAAAATCATCTAATTGTTGATTAAAATCGTGATGAAGTTGTTGATGAGCTGCTAATTCTGGATAGGCAATTAAAGTTAAAATTTTTTCTTCTTCAGTAAAATGATAACGAGTATATTCTTTTAATTGATTTAAAATATGAACAATGCTTTCTGAATCGGCATTATTATTAATGGCATTAAAAACCTCATTAAGAATATCAAACAATTGCTGATGATGACTATCGAGTTCATTAATACCAACACTATATTTGTTAGTCCAAAAACAAATTTTAACGGTTTTCATAAAAGATAATTAAATAAGTAGTTATATAAGACTAACCGCGATTCATAATATCGCGTAAATCTAAAGCGGCTGCATTGGCTCTTGCAATATAATTAGCCATGGATAAGGAATAATTAGCAAATAAATCAAATCCATCACCGCTTAAAATCATTGGACTTAAAATCGGAGTCAACGCATTCTCCATTGCATAAATCATAGTATCTACAGTACGCATCGCACGTTTATCTTCCAAAATTAAGGCAAAATCTTTTTTCACCCCTTTTAGAATATGTAACAATGCCCAACTGGCGCCGCGTGCTTCGTAAAATACGTCATCAATTTCTAGCCACGGCGTTTTGGTCGGCGCAACTTTATTTTTGTCCAATTCTTTGTCCAAGCCAGTTAGCATCGGACTGGCTAAAGCTAACACCACTGAGCGATCACTACTAGCGGATAAACGAGTGGATAATCCCCCTAAACGTTTGATAACAACTTCAGTGTACTGCCATAAATTATCCGCTCGAGGATAAAATTGTCCGCGGTTTTCTTTACCTTTGGGATATTTCAATCGCGCCATATAGCGGTGCAAAGCGTCAATGCCTTTTTGATATTCAGATTCAGTTGAGGGTAATGCCCAAGAATTACGTTCGTAGTAGAAATACGGTTCTGCAACCGCCAAATCAGGATCTTCAGCCGATTGAGATTGGTCACGAGCAAAATGATTACGCAACGCGGTCGTGCCATCACGCAACATAATCAACGCGCCATATTCCCAGTTGGGAATATTGTCCAGAAATACGCCGGGAGGAGCTACGTCGTTTGTGATATATCCCCCGGGTTTGTGCATTAAAATTTCAGCCATATGGGCTAAGGTGTTGCTATACACATAACCTACTGGAAGTTCAATCTTACTGGAATCTTCCTCTAAACCTTCTTCCGTAGCATAACGTTTAACTGCTTCTTCTTCGACGTTGAATAGACCTGGCTCCATCCCCCACCACCCGCCTAAAATCACTAGGATTAACAGAGCGACGGCTACGAAAATACCAAAACTCCAGAGTATACCTTTTGATTTTGCATCTTGTAGAGATTCGTTAGCTGACATTTATGATGTATCCTGTAAATTTAAGTATTAAGCGGTAAAAGAGTAAAAACAACAATAAAGTTCACAATATAAACCACTAATCATAGCAGAAAAATGAGCTTTTTAGCCGCATATAATTTCGCCATCAAAAACATGAGTTGCAGAGCCTGTCATCCATACAGATTCGTCCTTTCCTGTCCATGAAATCGTTAATTGCCCACCTAACAGATGCACCGTTACTTGAGGTTCAGTTAAATCCTGCAAAATCGCTGAGACCACCGCTGCACAAGCACCACTACCACAAGCTAAAGTTTCACCTACTCCCCGTTCAAAAACGCGCAATTGAATATTTTGTCGATCAATAATTTGCATAAAACCGACATTGACTCGCTCGGGAAAAAAGGAATGTGATTCCAAAAAGGTTCCTATTTCTTTCACCGGAAAATTGGATAATTTATGTACGGTCATCACTGCGTGAGGATTTCCCATAGAAACGGCGGCAAATTCAAAAATAATTCCTTCATGAGTGATTTCATAAATAAGCTGTTCTGTTTCATAAGCTAATGGAATTTCTGCGGGTGAATGTTGTGGAATCCCCATATCAACCGTAACTAAATTTTGCGATTGTAAATATAAAGTCAATAAGCCTTTTTGTGTTTCTACACAAATTTCTCGGTTAGTAGATAATCCTTGTTGATGAACAAATCGCGCAAAACAACGCGCTCCATTGCCACATTGAGCAACTTCACTTCCGTCGGCATTAAAAATACGATATTTAAATTGAGCTTTAGGATGCGTTGGCGATTCGACTAATAAAATTTGATCGCAGCCAATTCCCAAATGACGATTGGCTAAAAATTGAATTTGAGTTTTGGTTAAATTGATGGATTGTGAAATCGCATCAATCACGACAAAATCATTCCCCAAACCGTGCATTTTGCTAAAACGTAATTTCATAAAAAGACCTCAAATTGTTGAATTTTATCGTATTCAAACGGCATAACCATATTGCCACCATCGCGTCGAATTCTAATCGTTAAAATGCCGTCTTGTGCTTTTAATAAACGACCTTCATAAACAATTGAATTTTCGGTCGTTACTCGAATTTGTTTTTGTAAATATTGAGTCGCAGAATCTACATTCATTGTAGTAAATCTGCGTTGATGTTTAGAGGGCGATTGAGTGGATTGCACAACCACCGGTTTTGTTTCGGTTTCTGTAGGCGCGACAGTGGTTAGCGCAACCGCAGGTGGCGATTCTGGTTGAGGTTGATCCTGAATTCTAGGCGTAACCGGATTTATCGTTGCCGTTGTTGGAGGAACTTCGGCAGTAGATATTGTTGTTGCCGGATCATTAAAAATAGTTTCTTCATCAGTGGAAAAATCAGGTAAGCCGGTCGCTAATTGTTGAGCGAGTTTTGGAAAGAAATGATCGGTATTAATAGTAATATATCCCAGAATTGCACTGAAGAATAAAACACTCGCTAAATAATAATAAATACTGCGCCGGACTCGGCGACGATAATGATAAGTAAAGACAAATGGTGAAATTGGAAAAAATCCTATTATTGCTAATCCCCATTGTAAACTGACTTGAAATCCTAAAGCAATAAACCAGCCCCACATAGTTAATAACCATAATATGCTAATGATGAATAAAATTTCTAATATCGCCATTGCTATTCCTTATTAGTTAAAAAGGTAACATTAATCGATTAAATATTCGTTTTCCCATAATTGAGAATAAGTTTCACGCGCGCGAATCAAATGAGATTGATCACGATGTACCATAATTTCAGCGATTCTAGGACGAGAATTATAATTAGAACTCATTGAAAAACCATATGCACCCGCAGAACAAATCGCTAATAAATCATTAACTTCTAAAGCTAATTCGCGTTGTTTCGCTAAAAAATCTCCAGTTTCACAAATGGGACCCACAATATCCCAAGTATTAATAGAGGCTTTTGAATGTAATTGAACCGGAATAATTTGTTGCCAAGCATTATATAAAGCAGGACGAATTAAATCATTCATTGCAGCATCTACAATCGCAAAGTTTTTCGCTGGAGTTGTTTTTAAATATTCAACTTTAGTCACTAAAATTCCAGCATTAGCCACAATAGAGCGTCCGGGTTCTAATAAAATTTGATAGTGATTGGTATTTAAATGAGATAATAATGCCTGAATATATTGTTGTGGTAATGGTGGCTGTTCATTTTGATAACGTACACCTAATCCACCACCTAAATCTAAATGCGTAATTTCAATATTTTGTTGTTTTAATTGCGCAACTAATTCTAAAATTTTATCTAAAGCAGATAAAAAAGGTTGAATTTCCGTTAATTGCGAACCTATGTGACAGTCAATTCCAATAATTTTTAAATTAGATAATGAAGCAGCATGTAAATATTCTTGAAGAGCTAATTCACTACTAATACCAAATTTATTTTCTTTTAATCCAGTTGAAATATAGGGATGAGTTTGCGCATCAACATTAGGATTTACCCGTAAAGAAATTGGTGCAATAACCCCTAATTCATGAGCAATTCGATTTAGTCGATCTAATTCATCACTGACTTCAATATTAAAACAATGAATGCCTGCAATTAATGCGTCGCGTAATTCTGTTTCGGTTTTTCCTACGCCAGAAAAAACAATTTTTTTAGGATCACCACCAGCCGCTAATACCCGTTTTAGTTCTCCTCCAGAAACAATATCAAATCCAGAGCCTAATTGTGCTAATATGTTTAAAATAGCTAAATTAGAATTGGCTTTTACAGCATAACAAATTAAATGTTTTTGATCAGCAAATGCTTGATCAAAAGCTTGCCATTGTTGCTCTAATGCAGTACGAGAATAAATATAACAAGGGCTACCATATTGCTGAACAATATCTGTAATAGAAACTTGTTCAGCAAATAATTGTTGTTGGTAATAATTAAAATAATTCATAAAATTATCGAAATTGAGAAGGAGAAATTTCAGGGGTTGCTGGTTTATTTTTTTCAACATGAATTGGGGGGGGTGAATCAGGTAAATATAACGGACCCGTTTGCCCACAATTTAATAAAAATAGAGTCGATAAAAGAATAAATATCTTCATAGTTATTAAGAATAATTATAGTTACTAAAAAATAAATGTCATGAGTTTAAAATAATATCTTACTGTAAACGATTGTAGTATAATTTTGCAAATTTTGATTTTTATCTAGTCGCAAGTCGTTTAATGAATAATATAGAAGAATTTTGAAAAATTGTAAAATTTTTTAATTTGATAAACATAAGCAGGTATTTTTATGATTCAAGAAGCAATTGTTTCAACATTGAATAAGCAAGGGCAATTACATTTAGCACCTATGGGCATTCATTTTATTGAAAATGATTGTATTATTTTGCCGTTTAAACCTTCAGCGACTTTAGATAATATAGTAGCAACGCGATCGGCAATTATTAATTATTGTGATGATGTGCGTATATTTGCCGGTTGTTTAACTGGACGACGACATTGGTCAACAAAACCCGCTGAAAAAATAATCGGATATGTATTAAATAACGCGTTATCACATCAAGAAGTAACGCTAATTAAAATTGAAAATCATCCTCTTCGTCCAAAATTGTTTTGTCAAATTCAACATAGTGTTAATCATTCGCCATTTCGAGGATTTAATCGAGCGCAATTTGCTGTTATTGAAGCTGCAATTTTAATTAGTCGATTAAATTATTTACCTTTTTCTGAAATCGAAATGCAAATCAATTATCTACGAATCATGGTAGAAAAAACCGCCAGTGCGGTTGAATGGGAGGCATGGGGATGGTTAATGGCAGTCATTCATCAATATAAACAACAAGAAAATTTATGAAATTATTAGCTAGTGTCAAAAATTTATCTGAAGCATTAATTGCCGAACAATTATCTGTTGATTTAATTGATTTAAAACAACCAGATTATGGCGCTCTAGGCGCATTGCCTTTAGAGAATATTCGAGAAATTGTGACACAATTAAACAAGCCTATTCCAATTAGTGCAACTGTTGGTGATATTCCTTTTGAAATTGAAATATTAGCACCACTTATTTATCAAATGGCTTCTGCAAAAGTAAATTATATTAAAATAGGATTATTTTCCAGTACAGATTATTTATTTACTATTAAACAGTTAACTAATATTGCCAATCAATTTAATTTAATAGCAGTATTTTTTGCGGATGGTTCGCCCAATTTTCAATTCATTCCTTTGCTAAAAGAAGCGGGTTTTAAAGGCGTTATGCTAGATACCGTAAATAAATCATTAGGATCATTAACGACTATTTTAACTATTGATCAAATTCGAGAATTTGTAATGATAGCTAAAGCCCAGCAATTACTTTGTGGTTTAGCGGGTTCATTAAAAATGACAGATATTGATTTATTATTTCCTTTGAATCCAGATTATTTAGGTTTTCGTGGAGCAATATGCTATAAACAACAAAGAATTAGCGAACTAGATTCAGTTGCACTAAACCGTATTCAGCAATATTTAGCGCGAATTTAATAGCTAAAACAGATAACAAATAAAGTAAATTTATTTATTCATAATTTAAATAAAAAATATATTTTTAATTTATCCGATTATTTTATAAATTAAGTCCAGATAAACCATCAATAATCCAATTTTCTTCTTGATTGAGCCCAGCTAAATCATTTTTATTTTTATATCTGATATTACAAACATAACGTTGATTAGTAGTCGCTGCATTTTTTTGGGAAACCCGAATTTCAGCATTCACAATATATTCATAATTGCCAATGCCCCATGTGTTTAAAGGTTCTTTAGAAAAAGATAGGAGTGATGAATCTGAGGCTTTCTTTTTAGCATAATTGTTGCATTGCATAAATGCTGCAGTAGTCATTTTATTAGATACCGCTATTTGACTTCCTTTGTCATCGTTTTTTTCTAAAAAAATATCAGAAGAAACGACTTTGTAAATTAGAGGCATGACTAATTTACTTTGAAAAAGTAATAAAATAATGCCAGCTATTCCAAGCAATGCGAATTTTAATTGTAAATTTTTCATAAAAATCTGTCCGAATGTAAAAATTTGATTCATTTTAGCAAAGGCACGATATGCTAGGCTAAAAAAATGCTGATTTTTCATATTAGCCTCCTCAAGTTGCGAGTTAGATATGCCTTTCATCCATGATTTGATAATTGTGATAGGATCAAGATAACATTTTTTTAAATATAACTATTTGATTTAATTTAAAAAAATAGGTAAAACTGAATGAACTGTTTTTGTTATGAAAGAAAAAAATATTTTTTATCTTGACATCGTTTTATGAACTGATAAACTCAGAAAATACAGTACGGATGCTGTTTATGGACTTGCAAGTTAAAAGCAATTCTAAAGAATTTAAGGACAAGTTATCAATAAACGAAGCTCTTGACTAGAAATTTTTAGTTGAGAATATTTCAATCATATTTAGGAGGTAGATATGGCTGCTACAACCGAATCAGTTAAAGCTGATGCTGCGGAAGCACCGCTGTTAAATAAAAGAAACCTAATTGCTGGTTTTATGTTATATCTTGTGTTTTATGTATGGGTTCGCTGGTATGAAGGTATCTACGGCTGGTCAGCTGGTTTAGATTCTTTCGCGCCTGAGTTTGAAACTTACTGGATGAATTTCCTCTATATAGAAATGGTGTTAGAAGTATTAACAGCATCAACGTTATGGGGATATTTATGGAAAACTCGTGACCGTAAAGTAATGTCTATTACACCACGTGAAGAGTTAAGAAGACATTTTACCCATTGGGTATGGTTAGTTATGTACGGTTGGTCAATTTACTGGGGTGCTAGCTATTTCACTGAGCAAGACGGTACTTGGCATCAAACTATCGTTCGTGACACCGACTTCACACCAAGTCACATCATCGAGTTCTATTTATCTTATCCAATCTACATCATCACCGGTGGTGCTGCTTTCTTATACGCTAAAACTCGTTTGCCTACTTACCAAGAAGGCTTACACTTAATGTATATGGTTTCTGTTGTTGGCCCATTCATGATTTTACCTAATGTTGGTTTAAATGAGTGGGGTCACACCTTCTGGTTCATGGAAGAGTTATTCGTTGCTCCATTGCACTACGGATTCGTATTCTTTGGATGGGCGGCTCTTGCTATCATGGGTGTTGTGAACACTGAAGTCATGACATTAGCAAAATTACTGAAAAAAGATTTAGCTTAATTTTCGGATAATTGTTTGTATCATAAAAAATACTATCTCCTTCGCTCTACTTAACATTGTTTGAGTAGAGCAGCGTGGGCAGATAGTCATAACAAGTAGAATTTTTTAATTTAGGAGGTAGACCAATGAGCGCATCTCAATCAGCTGTAAGATCTCGCGCAGAGGCAGTACAAGCTTCTCGCACGCTTGACTGGATGATTCTGTTTACATTATTCACTGCTGTTTTAGGCGGATATCACATCCACTATATGTTGACTGGCGGTGACTGGGATTTCTGGACTGACTGGAAAGACAGACGTCTATGGGTGACAGTAGCACCAATCGTTTCTATTACGTTCCCAGCAGCTGTTCAAGCTTGCTTGTGGTATCGTTATCGCTTACCTTTCGGAGCTGTTGTATCTGTGTTAGCTCTGATGTTAGGTGAGTGGATTAACAGATATTTAAATTTCTGGGGTTGGACATATTTCCCAGTTAATATTTGCTTCCCATCTAACTTAATTCCTGGCTCTATTGTTTTAGACGTTATTTTAATGTTGTCAAGCAGTGTTACTTTAACCGCTGTTGTTGGTGGTTTAGCTTGGGGATTATTATTCTATCCAGGAAACTGGCCTATTATCGCACCACTACATGTACCTGTTGAATACAATGGTATGATGATGACTTTAGCAGACTTACAAGGTTATCACTATGTAAGAACTGGTACTCCTGAGTATATCAGAATGGTTGAAAAAGGTACTTTGAGAACTTTTGGTAAAGACGTTGCTCCTGTATCTGCTTTCTTCTCTGGTTTCGTTTCTATCATTATTTATTTCTTATGGCATTTCTTCGGTAAATGGTTTGCAAAAACTGACTTTATCGCTGATGACGCTTCTTAAGAAGCAAAATTTTGTTGCTTGAAACAAAATAATAAAGAATGCACAGGCTGATTGACAATTTTGTTGAATTGTTATTCGGATAAGTTTACACAAGATTTCTCTAGTAATAGAGGAGGGTATATGAAAATGATGAAAGGCAAAGTAGCTAAATTATCCTTTGTCGCATTGCTGGCTTCATTATCAACAGCAATGTTGTATACACCGACAGCTTCAGCTCACGGTGAAAAATCACAAGCAGCTTTCATGCGTATGCGTACTATTCACTGGTTTGATTTGAACTGGTCTAAAGATACGGTAGCTGTTAATGACACGATGACTATTACTGGTAAATTCCATGTATTTGCTGGATGGCCAGAAACTGTTGATAAACCCGAAGTTTCTTTCTTAAACATCGGTATTCCTGGTCCAGTATTTATTCGTGCTGGTTCTTGGATTGGTGGACAATTAGTGCCACGTTCCGTACAGTTAGAACTCGGTGAAACTTACGAGTTTAAAGTATTGTTAAAAGCTCGTCGTCCTGGTGATTGGCACGTTCACACTATGATGAACGTACAAGGCGGTGGTCCTATCATCGGTCCAGGTAAATGGGTAACCATTACTGGTTCTATGGGTTCATTCGTGAACAACATTACAACCTTAACTGGCGAAACGATTAACTTAGAAACGTATAACTTAAGTAATATCTATTTCTGGCATGCTTTCTGGTACGCACTCGGTTTAGCATGGTTAGCGTTCTGGATAAAACGTCCGATGTTCGTTCCACGTCACATTGCAGTAAGCTCAGGCAAAGCGGATACATTGATCACTCCTACGGATAAAAAAGTTGCAATTGGATTCGCAGTTGCTACCATCGCTATCATTGCGGGTTCAATGGGAACGACCAACCAAAAATTCCCCGTAACAACACCTTTACAAGCAGGTTTGTTGCGTGGCATGCAACCTATTGACATGCCTGAATCTACTGTTTCTGTAAAAGTTGAAGATGCATCCTATCGCGTTCCTGGACGTGCTATGCAAATGACTTTAACGATTACCAACAATGGTGACAGTGCAGTTCGTTTAGGTGAATTCAATACTGCTGGTGTTCGTTTCTTAGACGCTGCTGTATTACAAGATGAAACTGGCTATCCAGATGATTTGTTAGCTGAAGAAGGTTTAACTGTTAGTGATAACAGTCCTTTAGCTCCCGGCGAAACCAGAACTGTTGAAGTTACGGCTTCTGACGCAGCGTGGGAAGTTTACCGTTTAGCTGACTTGATTTACGATCCAGACAGCCGTTTTGCTGGTTTGTTGTTCTTCTTCGATGCAAGTGGCAACCGTCAAATGATTATGATTGATGCTCCATTAATTCCATCATTCATCTAATCAAGTTTATTTAAGACGTTATAGTTTTAATATAAACCGAAAGCCTCTACTAGAAATAGTAGGGGCTTTTTTATTTTGTAAGATTAATTGAAAGAAAATTATATTTTAGTAATTACTATGCGTTATTTGGGAGATACTTTATTAGTAACTCCCCTTATTTCAGCTTTAAAAAACGCATTTCCACAAGCAAAAATTGATGTTTTAACCTTTAAAAAGAATGAATCAATTTTTGAGGGTAATTTTGATATTCATCAAATTATTTCGATTCCTCAAAAACTTAATTGGAAACAGCAATTTCAATTATTTAAAAAAATTTTTCGTAAATACAATTTTTCAGTCATTACTCAAACTGGTGATCGTCCAATTTTGTATGGCTTATTAGCTGCGCCAATTCAATTTGGATTTGTACCAATTAAAAATCAAACTGGTTGGTTTAAACGTTATTTATTAACTAATTTTTTAGAATTTGATACCGTTAAAACACATACTGTTTTGGAAAATTTACGGCTGTGTGAATTATTATCTATTGAAAAATATTATCACGTAACATTACCTAAAATAAAACAATCTATTAATCTTAAACAGTTTGTTCATTACCAATCTCAAAAATATGTTGTCTTACATCCGGTTGCACAATGGAATTACAAACGATGGGCAACTGAGGGATGGATAGAAATTATTAAATATTTAGATTATCAAGGTTTTAAAATTGTATTTTCAGGAAGCTCGTTAATTTCTGAAATAGAATATTTAAATCAATTACAGTCAGCTATTCCAATCGAAACAATAAATTTAGCCGGTTTATTATCTTTAGCTGAATTAGCTGAATTGATTAGTCGAGCGAAATTATATATTGGCGTGGATACTGGAATTAGCCATTTAGCAGCGGCGACCGGAGTAAAAACAGTCGTATTATTTGGACCTTCCGATCCTGTGAAATGGGCCCCTTGGCCGACAAATTATACAAAAAACGTTTCACCTTTTATGAGTAAAGGTACACAAACCGTTAATAATGTAACTTTAATTCAACATTCATTAGCTTGCGTACCTTGTTATTTAGAAGGTTGTGATCGACATCGACAAAGTGAGAGTGATTGCTTACAACAATTGCCGGCGGAGATAGTGAAACAAGTGATCACAAAAATTCTTTGTTGTGAATAAATTATTTCACCAAAAAAGCCTCAAACTGCCAAGGGTCATCACTGATAGTTGATATTTCTTGATAATAAGATTGGTAAAAATCGACGCGATTTTGCAAAGGAGTCCAATCCACTGGTTGAGAAATCAGTTGTCCCAAATAAGGCTCGGCAAATTGTAGAATTTGTTGATAGGGTAAATCATCAGGAACGCAAACGCCTTGACGTGGATTATTAATCATCCAAATCATCGCAGCAACCACTGAACAAGCCACCTGTAAAGTTGTGGCATTTTGGTGAGGCACTAATTCACGCGATTGCTGAATATCTAAAATACTTCCTGTCCACCATGATTTAAAATCATGTCCCATGAGCAAAACGCCCAATTCATTTTGACCCTTGATAATATCATCGGTCATAATGCGTTGATTCGGTTGTAAATTGAATTGGCGCATTTCTAATTCATGTAATGAATTAATCGCTGCATCACATAAGCAATAAGCGTAGTGTACGGTTGGACGGTAAATAGCTTTACCATTTTGCCAAATCGTTAAGTGATCCGAAATCGTAAAAGCTTCACCATGACGAATCACTAAGCCAGTGATTTCTCCACAAGGCACCCAAGATCGTACCCAAGTTTTGATACCCATTCGCGCTAAACAAATTTGATTTTTGGGACCAAATTGATGTTCATATGCGGAAGGGGGTAAATGTTTTTCATGCGTTCCCCAACCCATTTCTGCTGGAGCAATCCCCTCTTCATATAAACCTTCAATGCTCCAAGTATTCACAAATTCATTTACTTGCTTAGGCTGATTAGAAATTTGCATATCACGTTCACTGATGTGAATCACTTTCACATCGAGTAATTGGGCAATTTTTGCAAAATTACCTTTTTTCAGCGCGTCCTCAAGTTCTGCGATACGACAATCATTAGGTTTATCGGTACATAACTGATGACTAATATCTGCTAAAGCTTTTTTAGTGAAATGAGACACCAATCCCGGGTTTGCACCATGATCAATCACCGCCGTTGTACCTTTTTGCTTATCCCAAGATTCAACCATTTCGCGTAATCGCATATGTCGGGCATATAAGGTTTTATCGGTAATTTTTTCAGTTTGATTATAAGGATTCCATAATTCTACGGAGGTATTAATATATAAAACTTGATGTTGATGACACCATTGAAGAATATCTACACAATCAATATTCCAAGCTAAATCGACAATAAAGTCACCAGCGGAAACATATTCGGCAAGTTTAGTGGCTAAATTCTCTTGGGTAATTTTATCGATTCGATAATGAACCCCTTGTTCAATAGCTTCGCGAATATAATGTCGATTATCGACAGGGTCAATTACCGTAATTTGTGTAGTCGCAATTGATAAATGTTTTAGTATTAACGGAAGCGTACAATGAGATACAAAACCGCAACCTATAACCAATATATTTCCTTTAAATGGCATCGTTAAAATACTCTCTGTAGAATAAAAAAACTACCCTGACTTTTAAGTTAATAAAGCTTAAAGTCAGTCATTAAAAATTAAAAATACCCATATCCGATAAATATTTATCAAAAAGATTAATAAATTGCGATTTAAAAAATGCAAATATTTACGGACAAACTTATTGTTATCCAATAAGGTTGGTATTAATAATTAAGCTATGAAAAAATTTAGAGCTATTAATCTATTATGAATTAACAGCTCCAAAGAATTAGATTAAATATAATAATCTTTTAAAGGGGGGAAGCCATTAAATTCAATGGCACTATAAGTCGTGGTATAAGCACCCGTAGAAAACCAATACAATCGATCGCCAATTGCTAAATTTAAAGGCAATCCGTATTTGTAGTCTTCATACATAATGTCGGCACTATCACAAGTGGGGCCGGCGATGACAACTTCTTCAAGTTCGCCAGATTTTTCGGTGTAAATTGGGTATTTTATAGATTCATCTAAGGTTTCAATTAAGCCGGAAAATTTACCCACGTCGGTGTAAATCCAGCGATGTAATGAAGTCCTTGATTTACGAGAAATTAATACAATTTCACTAACTAAAACGCCAGAATTAGAAATTAATGAACGCCCGGGTTCTAAAATAATTTCAGGGAAATCATCGCCAAAATCTTCTTGAATAAAACGAGTAATTTCTTCGGCATATGTTTTTAGATCATTGGTTTTCGTGATGTAATTAGCCGGAAATCCGCCGCCTAAATTAATCATTTTTAATTCAATATTGTCCTCTTCTTTCAGCCGTTCAAAAATAACTTTAACTTTACCAATCGCAGCGTCCCAACTGTCAATATCCCGCTGTTGAGACCCTACATGAAAAGACAAGCCATATGGAATCAAGCCTAATTCTCGCGCCAAAATGAGTAAATCCATCGCCATGTCATTTTGGCAGCCAAATTTACGCGACAGTGGCCAGTCAGCGGTATAAGTTCCTTCGGTTAAAATTCGCACATAAATTTTTGAACCCGGAGCAGCTTTGGCAATATTACGCAAATCCGCTTCTGAATCAGTCGCAAACATTCTGACTCCTTTTTCGTAAAAGGTACGAATGTCTTTACTTTTTTTGATGGTATTGCCATAGCTACAGCGATCAGGTGATATTCCCAAACTCAATACTTTTTCCAGCTCATAAATGGAGGCAATATCGAAATTAGAACCTTTATCGCGTAACAATTGCAAAATTTTTACCGCAGGATTAGCTTTTACCGCGTAATAAATACCTGCATATGGGAAATGTTGAGCCAAGGTATCATAATTGCGATCGATAATTGTAGTATCAATGACAACAAAAGGGGTTTCTTGGGTATCAGCGAAAGCTTTGATACGGGCAAAAGTTGCTTGATCGTAATAATCTTTCACTTTAATAGATTGATTGCTCATCAGCGGGGAGAACTCCTCAACAGTAAATAGTCAAATAAAGGGTTACGAATATTTCAGTAACAAAAATCATTGAGGTCATGGAGACCTTAATAGTTTAAGCGAAAAAGCGATTGGGTTTAGAATTCACTAGCGATCTAAATGCTAAATCGCGTATTTTAGCAGAACTTATCAATAATCTATAACAACAGTCAGTAAAATGTAAATTCTGTAATATTTTTTGGATTTAACTAATTGATTATCAAAGAAAATATTGAAAATAGCTTAAGCGAATTTGAGTAAATTTTCAGAATTTTTTGGCTTAAAATTAAGAAAACCAATTTTTTACAATTCACAATATATAGCTTGATTTTAAATAATTAAAAATTCAATTTTTCAATCTAAAAAGATTTAGACAGAAAATGAATTCATTTAGCAATTTCTGTAATAAAAGCAAAATAAATTATTGAGATAATTTTTCTTTCAAAAGTTTATTAACTTCAGCCGGATTAGCTTTTCCTTGCATAGCTTTCATCACTTGCCCAACAAAAAAGCCAAATATTTTTTCATTGCCATTTTGGTATTGTTGCACTTGTTTTTGATTTTTACTGATTATTTCCTCAATTATGATTGCAATTGTATTGGTATCACTAATTTGAATTAAACCTTGAGCCGTAATAATTTCATCAGCGGTTTGTTGAGTTTGCCATAAAATTTCAAAAATTTGTTTGGCAATTTTGCCAGAAATAGTATTATCCGCAATTCGTTTTAATAAACCAGATAATCGATCTGCATTAATTGGCGAAGATTGAATATCTAAATTGTTTTTATTTAATGCGCCTAATAATTCTACACTGATCCAATTAGCACATAATTTTGCTTCGCAGTCAGAATGTTTAACGACAGTTTCAAAATAATTAGCTAAAGCTTTAGTGCTGGTTAATAAATTTGCCGTTTCTTTGTCTAATTGATATTGTTGCATAAATCGATTTTTTTTTACCGCAGGTAATTCAGGTAATTCAGCTCGAATCTGATTAATTAAATCCGGCTCAATAATTACCGGTAATAAATCTGGATCGGGGAAATAACGGTAATCATTGGCTTCTTCTTTACTACGCATTGAGCGAGTTTGATCACGTTCAGGATCATATAATCGTGTTTCCTGAATAATTTTGCCGCCATTTTCCAAAATATCGATATGTCTTTCGACTTCGTAATTAATCGCTTTTTCAACAAATTTAAATGAATTAATATTTTTAATTTCGGTGCGAGTGCCAAATTCTTGTTGTCCAATTGGACGAATTGATACGTTTGCATCACAACGAAAAGAACCTTCTTGCATATTGCCATCAGAAATTTCTAAATATCTGACCAATTCATGAATTTTACGCATATAAGCTACGGCTTCTTTAGCTGAACGTAAATCAGGTTCTGAAACAATTTCTAATAAAGGAGTTCCGGCGCGATTTAAATCAATTCCGGTTAAACCTTGAAAATCTTCGTGCAAAGATTTACCCGCATCTTCTTCTAAATGTGCCCGAGTAATACGAATCGTTTTACTAATTCCTTCAACTTCAATATCAATCAAACCATGCTCAACAATAGGCTGATCTAATTGACTAATTTGATAGCCTTTAGGTAAATCTGGATAGAAATAATTTTTACGCGCAAATATCGAAATAGGCGCAATGGTTGCACAAATGCCCAAACCAAATTTTATAGCCATAACCACAGCTTGTTGATTTAAAACAGGTAATACGCCGGGCAAGCCTAAATCGACTGCACACGCTTGTGTATTGGGTTCTGCACCATATGCGGTTGCTGCGGCAGAAAAAATTTTAGAATTCGTGGCTAATTGAGTATGAATTTCTAACCCAATAACCGTTTCCCATTGTGAATTCATTGATGTTCCTTTATTTATATAATCACAGATAAATATCAAAAGAGATTAGCTAATATTTAATTAATTTTTGTTTTTTAATTCGTTAAATTTAAAACCCTTCTTATTTTTATTTATCGAAGGGTTTTAATGTATAAATCATTTAAATATTTACGCCATAGCTTTGGGCTAAAGCGGCTAAACCTTGATTAAATCCTTGTCCAATTGCACGGAATTTCCAATCATTACCATAACGATAAATCTCTCCGAAAATCATTGCGGCTTCAGTACTCGCATCTTCGGATAAATCATAACGCGCAATTTCCTGTTGAGTCGCTTCATTAACAATTCGCATAAACGCATGACTCACTTGTCCAAAATTTTGCCGCCGCGCTTGCGCTTCATGAATATTAACCGCCACAATAAATTTATCAATAATTGCCGGAACTTTAGTTAAATCGACACGAATATGCTCATCATCGCCTTCTCCCGTTCCGGTTAAATTATCACCTTCATGTATCACAGAACCGCAGGTAGAAGTACGATTATTATAAAAAATAAAATCGTTATCATTACTAATTTTACCGTCGGTTTTAACTAAAAAACCGACCACATCTAAATCAAATGCGTCCCCATCAGTTACTCTAACATCCCAGCCTAAACCAATTAAAATATGAGTTAAGCCCGGAGCTTCTTTAGATAAATTAACATTTCCACCTTTAGCTAATGAAACAGCCATTATAATTCTCCTAAATTTAAAAAACGAAAAAAAGTGTATTTGAAGTCATACTGTTTATAAATAAAAAATCTTTGGATTCGATCAATTAATATTTATGTAAAATCATTTCGAGTACAATTTTACTACCGAAATAGGCTAATAATAATAAAACAAAACCCGAAAATGTCCAGCGAATAGCGGTTAATCCGCGCCAGCCATATTGCCATCGTCCCCATAATAATCCCGAAAAAATTAACCAAGCGAATAAAGATAATACCGTTTTATGCACTAAATGCTGCGCAAATAAATCTTGAATAAAAACAATTCCGCTAATTAAAGAAAGGGATAAAAAGAGTAAACCTATGGTTAACATTTGAAATAATAACGTTTCCATAGTTTGTAATGCAGGCAAATGAAACAACCAAAATTTCATCCGTTGATGTTTTAATTGTTGCTCTTGAATCGCCAGTAATAACGCTTGAAATGCAGCAATCGAAAATAAACTAAATGCCATCATTGAACTGAAAATATGAATCATCATTTGCCAATCATTCATCGGTATTTTATGCAATGATTGAGGAAATAAAGCATCGGCTGCAAGCATAAAGGCGGCGGTGGGTAAAATCACTAAGCCTAATTTGTCAATAGGATGATAAATACTTGCTAATAAAAAAAGCAAAACTATCCAAGCAGCAACAATGGCAGCACTGTTCAACACTCCAAAATCAACACCTTGCAACATAAAACTGTTGAGAGTGATGAATCCAAGATGTCCGACCCAAGCCAATCCTGTCCATATACGGATTTGCGGCGGTATCATCGTTGAATGACGGTGTTTAAACAATTGCCAAGTGCCTGTTAAATAGCTACATACGGTCAAAATTCCTAACACAGTCAAGTTCATGATCAACAAGGTATTAACAGCAGAATCAAAAAATCGATCAAAATGATATGTTAATATATTCTGTTGATTTAATCAGCAGCTAAGTTAAATCAGCGATTATTTTTATCTCTATAAACTTTAAACTTAACCCTTATTTTTTTCACAGCATTTTTATCGAGTATTCAATATGTTTGATACCTTAACCGAACGTCTAAGTGGTACGCTCAAAAAACTCAGAGGTCAGGCGCGACTGACCGACAGTAATATTAAAGAAACTTTACGCGAAGTTCGTATGGCTTTGTTGGAAGCTGATGTCGCCTTGCCAGTCGTCAGTAGTTTTATCGAACGGGTTAAAGAAGGGGCTTTAGGTCAAGAGGTTCAATCCAGTTTGACACCCGGGCAAGCGATGGTTAAATTGGTTCAAGCTGAATTGATCCAAGTGATGGGAGAACCGAATCAGGGATTAAATTTACGCACTAACCCGCCAGCGATTGTGTTAATGGCAGGATTACAAGGTGCGGGCAAAACCACCACGGTTGCAAAATTAGGTCGATGGCTACAAGAATCACAAAAGAAAAAAGTCGGTGTGGTCAGTGCTGACGTTTATCGTCCAGCGGCGATTCAACAATTGGAAACTTTGGCTAAAGACACGGAGTTGGTTTTTTTTCCTAGCGATCTGTCTCAATCACCGGTCGAGATTGCTTTAGCCGCGATTGATGCTGCTAAACGTAAATTTTTGGATGTGGTGATTGTCGATACTGCCGGTCGTTTACATGTTGATAACGACATGATGGATGAAATCAAAGCATTACATGCAGCGATTCAACCGATTGAAACTTTATTCGTGGTTGACAGCATGACCGGTCAAGATGCTGCGAATACCGCTAAAGCGTTTAATGAAGCATTGCCTTTGACGGGAATCGTATTGACCAAAGCGGACGGCGATGCTAGAGGTGGAGCGGCATTATCCATTCGTCATATTACTGGAAAACCGATTAAATTCATTGGTATAGGCGAAAAAACCGAAGCTTTAGAATTATTCCATCCGGATCGAATTGCCTCTCGAATTTTAGGCATGGGCGACATGTTGTCGTTAATCGAAGAAATCGAGCAGAAAGCGGATAAAAAAGTTGCTGAACGATTGGTGCAAAAAATCCAAAAAGGAAAAGATTTTGATTTGGAGGATTTTCGTGAGCAATTGCAACAAATGCAAAATATGGGCGGTTTGAGTTCCATGTTGGATAAATTACCTGGCATGAATGAAGTGCCTAAGCATTTGAAAGATAAAGTCAATGATAAAGAATTAGCCCGACAAATCGCGGTGATTCAATCCATGACTATGCAAGAACGTCGTTATCCTGATTTAATCAAAGGTAATCGTAAAAAACGCATTGCCGCTGGTTGTGGTCAAGAATTGCAAGATGTGAATCGCATTCTGAAACAATATACGCTGATGAGCAAAATGATGAAAAAATTTAAAAAAGGCAATTTAACTAACTTAATGCGTGGCTTAAAAAGCAATATGCGCGGTATGAACCCGTAAAATTGGTTTTTTTCACATTGACACTTCACATCTGTTAAAAATCGCGTAAGATAGACAGGTTAAGTGTTTGATTATTATTTTTTAAGGAATTTAATCGATGGTATCGATACGTCTTGCTCGGGGGGGTGCAAAAAACCGCCCTTTTTATCATATTGTGGTTACAGATAGTCGTAATGGTCGTGATAGTGGCAGCTATGTTGAACGTTTAGGTTTTTTTAATCCAGTTTCTCGTGGACAAGAAGAACGGTTGAGAATTGATTTAGCCCGTTTTGATTATTGGAGATCTGTGGGTGCGCAACCGACTGATCGAGTCGCTCAATTAGCAAAAATGGCTAAAAAAACAGCCGCTTAACGCTGTGTCTGAATTATTAGCTGGCGAAATTTCAGCCGCATTTGGCATTAAAGGATGGCTAAAAGTGATCTCGTTTACCAGTCCTAGGGGGAATATCCTGAGTTATTCGCCTTGGATACTGAAAAAAGCGGATCAATCTCGTACCGTTGAAGTGCTAACCGGCGACATCCAAGGCAAAAATCTTGTGGCTAGGGTGAAGGGAATTAATGATCGAAGTCTCGCAGAGGCATTACGCGGCTATCAAATTTGGATTGATCAGCAGTTGTTGCCGGTGCTGGATGAGGGTGAATATTATTGGCGTGATCTGATAGGTTTACAAGTAGAAAACCTAGATCAAGAATCTTTTGGAATAGTCGATTCATTGATAGAAACCGGAGCCAATGATGTGCTGGTGGTGCGGAATGCTGAAGGTCGGGAGCGGTTGATTCCGTTTGTACAGGGACAGTTTGTTCGACATATTGATTTGATCGCTAAAAAAATGCTGGTTGATTGGGACGCTGATTTTTAATCATTATGCGGTTTGATGTGATTAGTCTGTTTCCACAGATGATTGACCAAGCAGCCAGCTATGGTGTTACTGGTAAGGCGATTACTGATCAGCGTGTAGGTTTGTCGGTATGGAATCCTCGAGATTATACAACCGATAAACATAAAACCGTGGATGATCGTCCATATGGCGGTGGTCCGGGAATGGTGATGAAATATCAACCTTTGTGCGCAGCCGTAGAGGCTGCTCGGCAGCAATATCCATCGTTATCCGCACGAATTATCTGTTTATCTCCACAAGGTGCGGTTTTGACTCAAGCACGATTGCAACAGTGGTTGAGTTATTCCCAAATTATTTTGGTTGCTGGACGCTACGAAGGAATTGATGAACGCTTCGTCACTAGTGTCTGTGATGAAGAATGTTCTTTAGGCGACTATGTGATTAGTGGTGGCGAATTAGCCGCGCTGATTGTTATTGATGCGATGGTTCGTTTATTACCGGGGGTTTTAGGTGACGAATTGTCTGCGCAACAGGATTCTTATAGCCAAGGGTTGTTAGATCATCCGCAATTCACTCGTCCGTCGGAATTAGCTGTAGGTAAAGTGCCTGAAGTGCTATTAAGTGGTGATCATGCCAAAATTGAACGGTGGCGACTACAACAAGCTTTAGGTCGAACTTGGTTACGCAGACCGGATTTATTACAGCCGCAATCATTGACCGCTATTCAGCAACAATTATTAGCCGACTTTATTAACCATTTAGAGTAATGAATATTTAAGGAATTTGTTATGAGCAAAATTATACAAGAAATAGAAGCGGCACAAATGAAACAAAATGTGCCTGAGTTTAGTCCTGGAGACACTGTTATTGTCCAAGTAAAAGTCAAAGAAGGCGAACGTGAACGTTTACAAGCTTTTGAAGGGGTGGTGATTGCCAAACGTAATCGTGGTCTAAATTCTGCGTTTACGGTACGCAAAATTTCTTCAGGTGTTGGAGTAGAACGGGTTTTTCAAACACATAGTCCTTTAGTGAGTGAGATTACCGTAAAACGTCGTGGCGTAGTTAGACGGGCGAAATTGTATTATTTACGCAAATTGGCAGGTAAAGCTGCGCGAATTAAAGAAAAACTTTAATTCTTATAATGACAAAAAAGGCGGCAATGAGTCGCCTTTTTTATTTTAAAGAAGTTTAAGATTATTGCGAAATTGGAGTGGTAATTTTATGGACAAAACTATCTAACAAATAATAGTCATACATCCACAACATATTTTGTCTGGGTATAATATCCGTTTTAGCAACTGAACCACCACTGATTGGCGGTTGTGGGTCATATTCCAAATCTAACATCACTGCTTGAGTAAATTCTGTACCTAAGACTTTAGTCACAATGGCTAACGCCATATCCATACCCGCAGTTACGCCGGCAGATGTCCAATATTTACCATCTTTTACCCAGCGTTTAGCTTGGAAAATAGCTCCATATCTGGTCATAATTTCTCTAGCACGATACCAATTAGAGGTCGCTTTTTTTCCTTTTAATAAACCAGTAGCCCCTAATATCCAAGAACCAGTACACACGCTAGTGGTATAAATACTGCCACTGTCGATTTGTTTAATCCAATCTAAAACAGTAGTGTTTTTAGTTTGGCTAATGGTCTCTGCACCGCCGCCAGGAATCATTAAAACATCAAGTTTAGTGACTTCATCAATCGATTTATCAACTTCTAGCTTTAATTTATCATTAGTCACGATCGTACCTTTATGTTCACCAATCAAGAAAACATTTAATCCAGCAGTTTTAAATACTCTGTAAGGACCAATTGCGTCTAAACTATTTATACCATCATAAACATAAATGCCGATTCCATTAGTTTTGATATTAGGATTAGGCGTTTGATTCATAAATGAAGTGACACGATTAATTTGATCAAAAGTTAATGCCTGGCTCACTCCACTGATTATAACTAAACCTAATAATAAAAATATCTTAAACAATCTCATAGTTAATCCTGAAAATTCATTAAATAATTTGAAACGTATTAAAGTTTCATAATAAATTACGCAAATAATATACCAAGATTAAATTTGAATAGTGGGATTGTTTATAGCTTTAAAAAACAATAAATTGAAAAATACGCTTACAATACCTTAAATAAATTAATGAGGCATTTAACCTATTGTTATAAAATAAGACTTAACAATTTATACAGTATTAAATTAAGCCATCCTTTTTAAACATCGCTTTAATTCCGCGTAAGGCTTGGCGAGTGCGATGTTCATTTTCAATTAAACTAAAACGCACATGATCATCACCATGTTGTCCAAAACCAATTCCGGGTGATACCGCGACTTTAGCTTCATTAATTAATTTTTTACAAAATTCTAATGATCCCATTGCTTGATAAGCTTGAGGGATTTTTGCCCAAACAAACATCGTTGCTTTAGGTTTTTCCACTTGCCACCCTACAGCATTTAAACCATCGCATAATACATCGCGGCGACTTTTATACATTTCGCAAATATCGCTTACGCATTGTTGAGAAGATTCTAAAGCATGAATCGCGGCGACTTGAATCGGTGTAAAAGTGCCGTAATCTAAATAAGATTTTAATCGAGTTAATGCGGAAACCAATTCTGGATTGCCACACATAAAACCGACTCGCCATCCCGGCATATTATAACTTTTGGATAAAGTGAAAAATTCGACAGCTATCTCTTTAGCCCCTGCGACTTGTAAAATCGACGGAGCTTGATAACCATCAAACACAATATCGACATAGGCTAAATCATGCACAATCCAAATATTATGTTGTTTAGCGACGGCAATGACTTTTTCAAAAAAATCCAATTCTACGCATTGAGTGGTTGGATTTCCCGGAAAATTTAAAATGAGCATTTTAGGTTTGGGCCAGGAATCAATAATCGCTTTATGTAATTCCTCAAAAAAATCGACCCCCGGAACTAAGGGTACATGGCGTAAGTCAGCTCCCGCAATCACTACGCCATATGGATGAATCGGATACGCTGGATTTGGCACCAAAACGACATCTCCTGGTCCCAAAGTTGCCAAAGCTAAATGGGCGAGTCCTTCTTTAGAACCAATGGTCACAATAGCTTCAGTATTGGGATTTAATTCCACAGCAAATCGACGTTGATACCAATCACAAATCGCTTTGCGTAATCTAGGAATCCCTTTAGAAACCGAATAACGGTGAGTATCCCCGCGCTCCACGGTTTCGACCAATTTTTTAACAATATGTTCCGGAGTCGGTTGATCGGGATTTCCCATCCCAAAATCAATAATATCTTCACCCGCAGCTCGGGCTTTGGCTTTTAAATCGGTGACGATCCCAAAAACATATGGGGGTAAACGACTGATACGTTGAAATTCTTCCATTGAAAAGGCTCGTAAATAAATAAGGAAAAAACAATAAATAACCGGTTAAATTACTGAGATTAACGCGTTCTGTCAATCGTAACTTCAGCCTAAATCGGCTGTAAATTCATTTGAGAAAATCGCTAAAGATTATTAAATAATCGCTTAAGATTTGCTAATGAGAATGATTCTTGATAGTATCAATAACTTAATTCAACATTGAATTTAATCGGAGAAATAAGGCAATGAATATCACTTTAAAATCTTTAAATGTTGGCGAGTCTGGTCGAATTACCGGTTTTGAACAAAGTGGCAAAGCGTATCGCAAACGTTTATTAGCAATGGGATTAACTCCGGGTACACCTTTTAAGGTAACTCGATTCGCGCCAATGGGCGATCCAGTCGAAATTAAAATTCGCGGCTTTTCTTTAACTTTACGCCGTGACGAGGCTTCAGTATTGCTGATCGAAAAATTACCATGAGCGAATTCACTCAATTTATTGTCGGCGTTGTTGGTAATCCGAATTGTGGTAAAACGACTTTATTTAATGCGTTGACCGGTGCAAAACAACAAGTGGGCAATTGGCCTGGAGTAACAGTAGAAAAAAAAACCGGTGAATATCGTTTTAAAAATCAGCAAATTCAATTAGTCGATTTACCCGGAACTTATTCTTTGGAATCTACCGATGATCAATTATCGTTAGATGAAAAAGTCGCTAGAGATTATGTCGCTGCAAAACAAGCCGATTTAATTATTAATATTGTAGATGCGTCAACTATTGAACGTAATTTATATTTAACTTCGCAATTATTGGAAATGCGCGTTCCTATGCTGGTGGTGTTAAATATGATGGATATTGTAAAACGTCGTGGAATTAAAATTGATATTGAGGCTTTAGCGCAACGATTAGCTTGTCCAGTGATTCCGATTAGTGCTGCTAATAAAAATGGATTAGAGTATTTAAAACAAGCCATTCAGCAAGCTGTTTTACAGAAACCGATTCCTTATTTACAAATTCAATATGCTCCAGAATTAGAATCGGCCATTCAAAAAATCATCGATTTATTTAGCGAAAACACTCAAATTTATTCTTGTGATTATCGTTGGTTAGCGATTCGATCTTTAGAAGGAGATACATTAGCTCAATCAATTGTGGGTGAAATTTTATACGCTCAAATTCGTCTATTACAACAACAAATAGAAACCGAAACAGCGGATGAAATTGATATTTTAGCAGCGGATGCGCGTTATGGTTTAGTGAATGAATTAACTCAGAAATGTGTTTGCAAATTACATGAAGTCAGTCGTCATACCAGTGAAAAAATTGATCGCTGGGTATTAAATCGATTTTTAGGCATTCCGATTTTTTTATTGGTGATGTATTTCATGTTTTTATTTACCATTAATATAGGGGGAGCTTTTATTGATTTTTTTGATCAAGTAGCAGAAATTATTCTTGTAAAAGGTTTAACTTTAGGGTTGACGCAATTACACTCACCCATATGGTTAACTGCTTTGTTGACACAGGGAATAGGGTCTGGAATACAAGTTGTTGCAAGCTTTATTCCGATTGTTGGATTTTTATTTTTATTTTTATCCTTTTTAGAAGATTCAGGTTATATGTCCAGAGCCGCATTTGTCATGGATAGGTTAATGCGTTTATTAGGTTTACCGGGTAAGTCTTTTGTGCCTATGATTGTGGGATTTGGCTGTAATGTTCCTGCGATTATGGCGACACGAACTTTAGATAATCAACGTGATCGAATTTTAACTAATTTAATGAATCCATTTATGTCTTGTGGTGCAAGATTACCGGTTTATGCTTTATTTTCAAGTGCCTTTTTTCCAACTAATGGACAAAATATGGTATTCGGATTGTATTTATTGGGTATTGTAATTGCCGTTATGACCGGATTAATTATGCGTTTCACTTTATTTAAAGGAGAAGTTACGCCCTTTATTATGGAATTACCCGCTTATCATTTACCGATTTTATCCAGTGTAATTTTACGAACTTGGGATAGATTACGCTCTTTTTTAGTCAATGCTGGTAAAATTATTATACCGATGGTATTGGTATTAAATAGTTTAAATGCGGTGAATATTAAAGGGGATTTTCAATTACCGCAACAACAAGATTCAATTTTGCATTTAATTGGACAACAATTAACGCCTGCTTTTGAACCTTTGGGAATTCACGCTGAAAATTGGCAAGCGACGGTGGGAATTTTTACTGGAATTTTGGCTAAAGAAGCGGTAGTTGGAACGTTAAATACTTTATATAGTCAAGCGGAATTTTCAAAAAATAACCAAGATAATCAACAATTTAATTTAAAAGCAAATTTATTAGCGGCATTGATGACTATTCCTGAGCATTTTAATGAATTAAGTCAACAATTATTAGATCCATTAGGTTTAAATATCAATCAAGATTCCACTCAAATGACAGATATTAAACAACAATTAACCTTTGATGCAATGCAAAAACGTTTTGATGGACAAGTCGGTGCTTTAGCCTATTTAATTTTTATTTTACTCTATTCGCCTTGTGTAGCGGCAACGGCGGCTATTTATCGTGAAACTACTGCGGGATGGGCATTTTTTACCGTCTGTTGGACAACCGGATTAGCTTATTTTTGTGCAACTTTATTTTATCAATCCGCCACTTTTACACAACATCCATTAATATCTGGATTATGGATTAGTGCGTTAATGATTATTTTTATTACCCTATTATTTATGCTTTGGTTATATGGTCGGCAACGCTCAATTATATCGTCGGAATATTAATTATGATTTTATCTGAATTAAGAGATTATTTACAAAAATATCCACAAGTAACTTTGCATGATTTAGTTTTACATTTCAATATTGATGCAGAGGCTTTACGCGGAATGTTAGCGCAATGGATGCGTAAAGGAAAAGTTAAAAAACTCGATCCAAATTCAAAAATTTGTGGTAGTAGTTGTTGTAAATGCGATCCTGCATTAACTGAAATTTATCAATGGATTGAGAAAAAATAAATTAAAATTCATGAATATTTTTGCTAAATTAATTTCACAAACTGCAATTTATGGTTTAAGTAGTATCGTAGGTAGATTTTTAAATTATTTATTAGTCCCTTTATATACTTATTATTTTACTGCTGCGGAATATGGCGTTGTTTCAGAATTTTATGCATATGCCGGCTTTTTTTCTGTCGTGTTATTATTTGGTTGTGAAACCGGTTATTTTAGATTTAGGCAAAATAATACCGAAATAGTGGATAAACATTATTCAACTATTTTATGGTTTATTATTGTAATTAACAGTGGATTTTATGCGTTGATTAATTATTTTCAACAAACTATAGCTGAATTACTAAATTATCCTGATCATCCTCAATATATTCGTTGGTTTAGTTTAATTTTAGCTATCGATGCGATTAGTTCAATTCCCCTAGCGAGATTACGCGCAGAAAACCGTCCATTCCGGTTTGCATTAGTTAAATTGAGTGAAATCTTGATTACGATTATTTTAAGTTTATTTTTCATTGTATATTGTCGATCAGCTCATTCTAATGCTTTAATTGATGTCAATCAAATTTATGATCCTAAGATTGGCGTAGGCTATATTTTTATTGCGAATTTAATTGCTAGTGCGAGTAAATTATTGCTGTTAATTCCACAATTCAAAGGCTTAATTGATGGTTTTAATCGGCAATTATTAAAGACAGTATTAAAATATAGTTTACCAATGGTGATTATTGGTTTTGCGGGTATTATTAATGAAATGCTAGATAGGGTTTTATTAAAACAATTGTTACCTTATTCAAATACAACGAATTTAAAATTATTGGGTATTTACAGTGCTTGTTATAAATTATCAATTTTAATGTCATTATTTATTCAAGCGTTTCGTTATGCTGCTGAACCGTTTTTTTTCAGTTATGCCAAACAACAAGATGCTAAATTCATTTATGCCAAAGTCTTAAAATTCTTTGTGATTTTTTGTGTATTTATTTTTTTAATGGTTAGTTTATACCTAGATTTTTTTCAATATTTTATCGGTAAAGAATTTCGAGTTGGCTTATCCGTAGTACCGATTTTATTATTAGCCAATTTAGTTTTAGGGATTTATATCAATTTATCAATTTGGTATAAATTAACCGATAAAACTTTTATCGGTGCAATGGTTTCTTTAATTGGTGCAGGATTAACCATTATTTTGAATTATTTATGGATTCCGATTTATGGTTATCAAGGATCAGCATGGGCAACTTTAATCTGTTATGGATTGATGGCGATTATTTCCTATCTTTTAGGACAACGTTATTATCCGGTCGCTTATCCATTAAAACGCATTTTAAGTTATATTTTATTAGGAATTAGTTTATATGCCATTCAATATTATGTATCAAATCTGTCAATCTATTCATTAAATAAAGCGATATTAGCGACAGAATTATTATCGATTTATTTATTAGTAGTTTATTTATTTGAGGCTAACTTTATATCCGAAAAAAATACAACAAATTTACCCGTTAAAATTCAAA
>JBEEJU010000079.1:0-3587 GCA_041169045.1 Pseudomonadota bacterium | reverse complement strand
GAAACTTTGGTACAAGTTCAGAGTAAATCAATTCACTTTCAACATTAAAAAAACGCATTTCACCATTTTCACTACATAACCAAATTTCTTTTGCTCCTACCTCAAAATACAATTTTCTTTTTTCAGCCATTTCTTTCTCTGTATTACTTGCTGACATAACTTCAATACAAATTTCTGGCGCAAAGTCGAGTTCTGTTTTATGCCGCGCTTTGATTAATTGTTCGGAAGAAAGCCAGGCTACATCCGCTGCTTTTGTCCCTTTTCGGGTTTTAATCGCACATTCTGGAACTGGTTTTCCGCCTTTTAATAAAACGCGCAGCAAAAACATAATTTCGCTTTGCAATAAAGAATGATCAAACTTTACTGGACACATAATAATTTTTCCGGTCTCATCCAATTCAATTTTAAACGGTAAATCTTTTAAACTGGGATGTTCACAAACTTCTTGCCAATTCATTTTTTAACTCCTGTTTAATTGAGAAACTAAAGCGACTTTTATATTTTGGGCAATTTTAATTTTGCAGATAGGTTGGGTTATGTTTATTTCATTTCATTACATAAGCTAATCAATCTTATGTGCTAAATTATTTTAAACAAAAAACTATAACCTTAAAGTTTTTAAAACAATATATCTTTCAATAATTTATTGATAACTTCATAATCTATTTTTTCTTTAATATTAACAATCGCTTTACAATAAGGATAGCGACTGCATCCCCAAAATTGACTTCCTGCGTTATTTCCAGATTTAGCAGTTCTTAGTACCATTTTATTTGAACAACGCGGACACTGTGGCTGATTATTTTCATTTGGATTGTTATATTGTTCTTTTATTTTTTTGATATGATTTTGATGTTCTTGATTAGTCAAACGGTATGATTCTATTTTCTGTAAAACAGTTTTAATTTGTTCATCGGATAACAAAATAGATTGATGGTTTTTAATAAAGTTAATGTAATCTATACCGCCATTAACTACATTACCAGGTAATTGAGTTTTAAATTCAACTTGTCCTGAAAAAACAACTAATGAAATAAAAAAACTTTCTGGATAATTTAAAAGTTCTTGTAACGCCTTAATATGTTTATAATTTTGTCTTAACGGATTTTGAAAACGGTATTTTCCTGATGTTAAAGTTTGCGTCCATTGTGGTTGATGTTCATTTCCAAAAATCCAACCTTTATAATTTTTTATCTCGATTACAAAAACTCCAAATTTTGATACGATAATTTGATCAATTTGCGTTGTGCCATTTTGTGCTTTTAAAACGACATTGTTCATAATATGATATTGATCATTTAAAAATTTATCAGAAAATTCTGAAAAAACTAATTCTCCTACATTGCCAATAAGATTAGTTTTTGCTTCGTGAATAATGTTTATAAAATTTAAAAAATCGTTCATTTTTATTTCATTAAAAAAATAGAGTTTCAAAAAAATATATTCTGAAACTCTATTAATTTTTTAACTTAACGATTAATCATAATGAACCAAATCATAATCCAACCCTGGCTCTTTCCCCTGAATTAAATCGGTTAAAAACTTCCAAAACACTTCCGCAGATGGCGGACATCCAGGCAACGAATAATCAATTTTCACCACTTCATGAATCGGATGCACTTTATTCAATAATAACGGCAATTCGGGGTCATTCGGAATCATCGGATTTTCCACGCCAATTCCGTCTAAATAAGCCTCTTTAATACATTCTTCTAATGGAATCGAATTACGCATTGCCGGCAAACCGCCGTTAATCGCACACGCACCGACTGCAACCAAAATTTTGCAATTGTTTCTAAATTCACGCAACGTATGCACATTTTCTGCATTGCACACCCCACCCTCAATCAAACCAATATCGCACGGATCACAATGTTTTATATCGGTAATCGGCGAACGGTTAAATTCAACAATATCTGCTAATTCGACTAAACGTTCATCTATATCTAAAAATGACATGTGACAACCGAAACAACCGGCTAACGAAGTCGTTGCCACTCTAATTTTATTGGCCATGTTCTACTCCTAAACTGATTTCATCAATATTGTGATGATCGAATTTACGTTGACCAATCGGCACTTTGAACGCGGTGCCACGCACTAAAATCGCCCCCGTTGGACAGATATGCGCGGCGCGGTCATTCACGTCCAACGCTGTATCTGCCAAGTTGCCCGTGCTGGACGTGACTTCCAAATGTTTATTAATGCCGCGTCCGACAATGCCGAACACGTCTTTGCCTTCCGCATGACTGGCGCGTACACATAACGCACAGAAAATACAACGATTCCGGTCAAGTAAAACGTTTGGATGCGAAGCGTCCACTTTTTTCAGCGCGAAAAAATGCGGGTAGTGATTATCCAGCATATTCAAATGATAACCGACCGCTTGCAATTGGCAGTTACCGGATTTTTCGCAAGATGGGCAAAAATGATTGCCTTCGACAAATAACATTTGCGTAATCCGTTTGCGATCAAAATTTAACTCTTCAGTATTATTTTCAATCACTTGCCCTTCGCTTGCCGGAAAGGTACACGAAGAAACGCAGCGTCCATTGACTTTCACCGTACACAATTTACAACTGCCGTGTGGGGTAAATTCAGGATGATGGCACAAATGCGGAATGTACACGCCCGCCGCCGTTGCCGCTTGAATAATGGTTTGCCCGTCTTCAAATGGCACGGTTTGACCATCAATAGTGATTTGTTTAACTGTCATTTATGCTTCCTCCACTTGTGCCAAATGTGCATTTTGATCATCGCGTCCGCTGAGTTTTCGCGCGATTGCTAACGAACCGTCTAAATCAAATCCGGGTTCAAAACTGATTTGTTTCAATTTCGCGTTATACAATTGTGGATAACGTTCTAACGTGGTCAAAATCGGTTGCGCGGCAGTTTGCCCTAAACCGCAATGACTGGTGGCTTTAATTAATTTCGCAATTTCTTGCAATTCGCGCACATCGCCACTGGAACCATGTCCGGTACAAATTTTGTCGTATTGATTTTTCAATAACGATGTGCCAACGCGACATGGGGTACAAAATCCGCAACTTTCATGCGCAAAAAAATGAGTGAAATTCTGCACAATTTGAAAAATATCGCGCGTGTTATTAAAAATAATAAATGAACCACCGGTGGCTAAATCTTCAAACGCAATTTTTCTATCCAATTCCTGATTGGAAATAAAAGTTCCAGAAGGTCCGCCAATTTGAAGGCCTAAAACATTTTCCGCACCACAATCTTTTAAAATCGTTTTAATAGTTGTACCAAAAGGATATTCATAAATCCCGGGATTTGCACAATCGCCGCTAATGCTAAGGATTTTTGTTCCCGCCGATTTTTCTGTGCCGTGTGAGTTAAACCATTCTGCACCCTTTAATATAATATGCGCGGCGGCAATAAAAGTTTCGACATTATTGACAATCGTCGGTTTATTTAAATAACCGGAAGTCACTGGAAAGGGCGGACGATTTCGCGGCACCCCCATTTTGCCTTCCAATGATTCAATTAATGCCGATTCTTCACCACAAATATACGCGCCTAATCCTAAACGAATTTCAATATCGAAATTAAAATTCGTGTTTAAAATA
>JBEEJU010000078.1:0-8791 GCA_041169045.1 Pseudomonadota bacterium | reverse complement strand
ACCAGAACCACAATAAGGGTCTAATAAATTATTGACTTTTAAATCAAAATCTTTAAATAATTCAATTCCAAGTTGTGGAATCATGGTTGCGGGATATTTATGTAAATTAGGATAGGCATTTGCATAACTTTGCCCTACAAAATCATATTTGGGTTCTCTAATAATTTTATACATTAATATCCACTATTAATCTTTAAGTTTAAAAAAATGCACTTAAATTTTTCATTTTATGTGGTAAATAATTCAGATATTCCTATTTTAAAATTCTCCCTAGCCTTTTTTAGCAAAGAAAGGAGTTCCCTCTTTTTTAAAGGGGGCTAGGAGATTTAACAATAGCCGATAACTTTCGATTCATTACTTAATTATAAACCTTCCGCTATATAAATTATAGGGAAGGTTTATGAGCCGAATTAATTAAAAATCAATTGCCAAATTTGCTGAACAGAAATTCGTAAAGAATCAAAGTTTTTAATCTCAGACCAAGCCGGTTGATTTTGTAAAACTTGTTTATGCGCATAATCACGATATTGACAATAAGCTTTAGTTAAAATGCTCGCTTGTGCCTGAGTTAATAAAGCTTGATTTGCCAATAATTCAATTAAATGTAAACTGTCGGTATAATCGGTAAATAACGGATATTGATACGCATATCCTAATACCAAGAATTGCACAATAAATTCAATATCGACAATTCCGCCTTTTCCATGTTTTAAATCAAAATGATCGGCATTTGATTTGTCTAAACTCAAGCGCATTTTATCGCGCATTTCTTGAACTTCATTTTTTAATAACACTATATCACGAGGCAGCATTAAAATCTGTTGGCGAATTTTTTGATATTCGGATTTTAATTCGGTATCACCACAAATAAATCGCCCACGAACTAATGCTTGATGTTCCCAAGTCCAAGCTTGTTCGTGCAAATAAGTTTCATAACTGTCTAAATGCGCCACTAATAATCCTGAATTCCCGCTAGGACGTAAACGTAAATCGATTTCATATAACACACCAGATAACATTTTAGTATCTAAAATATGCCGGATTTTTTGTCCCAGCCGTACATAAAATTGCAAAATACTAATCGGTTTATTTCCAGTGGTGAATTCGTGACTATTATCGCTACGATATAAAAAAACTAAATCTAAATCCGAGCCATAACCTAATTCACTACCGCCAAATTTACCTAAACCAATAATTGCAAAATCATCAATAGTTGCTTGAATTTGATGCGGAAATCCGTGTTTGGCAGTTAATTGTTTCCAAGCATAATCAATTACTGATTCAACGATGGTTTCGGCTAAGTAAGTTAAATAATCGCTGACTAAAGTCAAGGATAAATGACCAATAATATCAGCCGCCGCAATTCGTAAAATATTTAAATGTTTAAATTGCCGCAAACCAATCATAAATTGTTCTTCTTCCTGAGAATCAATTGTGGTTAAATGACGTTGCAATTGACTCTGCAATTCGGTTTTAGTGAGCGGCTGATATAAAGAACGCGAATCAATTAATTCATCAAATAAAACCGGATAAGTAGCTAAATAATTACATAACCAAGCACTCGCAGCTGATAATTGAATTAATTGCGCTAAAGCCGAAGGATTTTCGGCTAATAAAGCTAAATAGACATTTCGTCCAGCGACGGTTTCAAACAAATCTAATAATCGTTTAAAAGTCGTGTCTGCATTTTGGCGATGTGCTAAAGCTTCAATCACTTTCGGCATTAATCGATCTAAAACCGCCGCGCCTTTACGAGTTAATCGTTTAATAGCTGCGGCTTGTTTAAAATGAATTAATTGTTTAAAAGCCATTTCAGGATATTGCCACCCTAATTGTTTAAATCCAGCCTGTAATTCATTATCTTCTATTTGAGCCTGCCATAAAGATTGCGTTTGCGAAGGTAAATGTTCTGCACTGGAAAAACAAAACACTTGTTCAAATACTTCATGAACTTGATCACGAACCTGAGTTAATTGTTGAATAAAATCTGTCCAATTCGCAAAACCTAAAGACTCGGCTAAAGCAATTTGTGCTTCCATTGATTTCGGTAAATCATGGGTTTGTTGATCTTGATATTGCTGAATATGATTTTCAATTCGCCGTAAAAAACAATAGGAATTCATTAATTGTGTCGCATCTTCAACAGTTAATAATTGCAATTCGCGTAATACGGTCAAAATAGCCATAATTCCGCGTTGTTGTAATTTGGGTTCACGTCCGCCACGAATTAATTGAAAAGCCTGACCAATAAATTCAATTTCTCGAATTCCACCGCGCCCCAATTTAATATTGTCTAAGCGATCTTTACGTTGTAATTCTTGATTAATTTGTTTTTTGAGTGAGCGCAATTCCTCAAATGCACCATAATCTAAATATCGCCGATAGACAAAAGGTTTTAATAATGCCATTAATTGTTGCGCATGATCAGTATTTCCTGCGACGGGACGCGCTTTAATCATCGCATAACGCTCCCATTCTCGCGCTTGAGTTTGGTAATAATTTTCCATTCCTTCAAAAGTCATTAATAAAGGCCCGCTATCACCAAAAGGTCTTAATCGAATATCGGTTCTAAATACAAAACCTTCTACGGTAATTGCGTCTAACACTTTAATTAAACCGCGACAAATTTGACTAAAAAATTCGCCATAACTGGTTTGTTTACGATCATTTAATTGACCATCGTGTAAATACGCAAAAATTAAATCAATATCCGAAGAATAATTCAGTTCAAACGCGCCTAATTTTCCCATACCCAAAATCACGATATTCATTGCTTGACCTTGATGCGTTAGCGGCGTACCGCGTTTTTCACAAGCTTGTCGATATAAAAATTCCAACGCATATTCAATACAAGCATCGGCTAACCACGATAATTCGTGTAAAGTTTCGCTTAATTCGGCTAGTCCGGCTAAATCTCGACAGGCAATGCGCACCATTTCGCGCCGCCGATAGTGACGTAACAGACTCATTAATTCTGCCTCAGAATTGGGATGATAAGTTTGTAATTTTTGCGAATAAGTCTTTGTTTGATAAGCTTGATCTAAATCACCCGAATCAATCAACGCTGTCCATAATTGCGGCTGACGTTGAACATAATCCCGAATAAATAAGCTCCAGCGGGATAATTGTGGCAATAAAGCTTGCCATTGATTTTGTGGGTTAGAAGAACTATCAATTTGAGTAGTCATAGTGATTTGAAAACCGGTAGAATTAAAAAAAGAAATGAGTATATCGAAAAATCAATTTTAAATTTTCAAATCCAACATAATTCACAAAGCTAAACAATCTGTTAAAATAACCAACAAACTGATTTGCCGATTCAAAGGTAGGATAAAAATAATGACAGCAAATAATTTTACTCATCAAACCATTGCCTTGGCTGGAATTAGTCAAGCGACCTTTTTGGTACAACAATTAGCAACTCAGGGAGAAGTTAATAAAATTGCGCTAGAGTCCAGTATTGGCAGTTTATTAAAAATTGACGCGCCTAGTGTGATTGAAGTCTTTGGTAATTTATCGGCATTAAAATTAGGATTAGAACAATTGAAACAACAAATAAATGGCTATCAAATTGCTAATCCTGAACAAGCGCGTTATGCTGCTTCATTAGTATTTTTAGAACAACAATTAACGAAAAATCCCAAAATGTTACAACAATTGCGTATCGGAATTGAAAAAGCTCAAGCCCAAGTCGAATATTTTGAATTATTACACGAAAATGTGATTGCGAATTTAGCCGATTTATATGTGCATACCATTAGCACTTTAGAACCGCGCATTTTAGTCAATGGCGATGAACGATATTTATCGCGTAACGATATTATAAATAAAATTCGAGTCTGTTTATTAGCGGGTATTCGATCAGCTTTATTATGGCGACAATGTGGTGGGGCAAAATGGAAGTTTTTATGGTATCGAAAACGTTTGCAGGAAGAAGTTAATTTTTTATTAACGCAAGTGTGAAAATATAATGGCAGCATTACTTGAAGCACAACATTTATATCGTTATTATGGTCGTTATTGTGCCGTTGAAGATTTATCTTTGGAATTACATGCAGGGGAAGTGCTAGGTTTATTAGGCGTAAATGGGGCGGGTAAATCGACAACTTTACAAATGTTTAGTGGCACTTTAGCCCCCAATAAAGGCAAAGTTATTTTAAATAATAAAGATTTATTTTATCAACCTTTATTAGCAAAACAATTTTTAGGTTATTTACCGCAACAACCACCGTTATATTATGATTTGACGGTGATAGAATTTCTAAGTTATTGTGCGCAATTACATCAAATTCATTCATCAAAATTAAATGAATATGTTGACATCGCATTACAACGTTGTGGTTTAACCGAAGTCAGAAAAAGATTAATTAAAGAATTGTCAAAAGGCTATCAGCAACGATTGGGAATTGCGCAAGCGATTGTGCATCAACCACCGGTGATTATTTTTGATGAACCTACGGTTGGTTTAGACCCGATACAAGTCAGTGATATTCGTCAATTAATTCAATCTTTATCAGCAGATCATGGAATTATTTTATCTTCACATATTTTGTCAGAAATTCAAGCTTGTTGTACCCGAGTATTAATTATTGATCAAGGCAAACTCATTTTTAATGAATCGATTGCTAATTTAAATCCACAACAATATTTACCCAGTTTGCAATTAACGACAAAAACAGTAGTCGATATTCAACAAATCATGAATATTTCTGGAATTACTCAAGTGGAAATAGTGAATGATTATCAGTATATTATTCAATATTCGCCAAAAATAGACCCTACGGAAGCCTTAATTGAATTAATTATATCTAAACAATGGGGACTAGTCGAATTAAAACGATTAGCTTCATCATTAGAAGCGATATTTATTCAATTAGCCCAATCTTCAAAAAAATTTACATCATGATTTTAACTATTGCTTATCGTGAATTTAAAACTTTATTTGTGTCTCCTTTAGCGTGGTCAATATTGGCGACTGTACAGTTTTTATTAGCTTATCTTTTTTTAGGAAGAATGGAAGATTTTACTAAAAATCAAGGAAAGTTAGCCTATTTAGAATACGCTCCTGGATTAACTGAGGTGGTAATTATTCCGCTTTTTCATGCTACCGCACTTATTTTTTTAGCAGTTTCGCCTTTATTAACCATGCGATTAATTTGTGAGGAAAGACGCAATAAAAGTTTAGTTTTGTTATTAGCTGCGCCTATTTCTGAAACTCAAATTGTTTTGGGTAAATATTTAGCGGTGATCGGTTTTTCGAGTTTAATTATAATGATGATTAGTTTAATGCCCTTATCCTTATTAAGTGGAGGAGAAATTGATTACGGAAAGTTAATCACGAATATCATAAGTGTATTTTTAACTATGATTAGCTGTTCAGCCGTCGGCTTATATATGTCAAGTATTGCTAACCATATTGTCATGTCAGCTTTAGGTAGTTTTAGCTTATTACTGTTTCTATTAATGTTAAATTGGCAAACTTTTTCTTCTCATGAAAATATATTAGCCTATTTATCGTTAATGTCACATTTACAAGTATTACAAAGTGGCTTATTGAATACGTCTGATATAAGTTATTTTATGATATTAACTGGTATTTTTTTAGTATTAACGATTCGTCGCTTAACGGCTGAACGATTAGGATTATAAAAATGTTTTTAATGAGATATTTGCCAGCCATTAAATATCATTTAGTGACTACGTTATGGATAATTATGTTGCTGAGTTTAGGGTGGTTTAGTCAACAACATCAACGTGAAATCGATTTAACGGCAACTCGCAGTAATACTTTATCGGATACAAGTCGAAAAGTTTTACAGCATTTAACCGAGCCAATTAAAATTACGGTTTTCTTAAAAGCATCTCATCCTTCACATAAATTGATTTATTTGTTATTAAAACGTTATCAAAAATTAAAACCGGATATTCAAATCCAATTTATCGATCCAGAACAACAATTAGAACTTACTAAAGAATATGTGATTCCTTCTCAAGGTTTAACCGTAGTTGAATATCAAGGACGACAAGAACAAATTGCATTTTTAGATGAATCTAGTTTAACGAACGGATTATTGCAATTAGCGCATAGCAAAGAGCAGTGGATTAGTTTTTTAACTGGACATGGCGAACGTTCACCGGTAGGAATAGCCAATTTTGATTTAGGAAATTTCGGTAAATTATTAACTAAGCATGGTTTTAAAGTAGCCGAATTGAATTTAGTCGAAGTTGGCGGTATTCCGGATAATTCAGCTGTGTTAGTGATTGCGGCACCGCGAGTGCCTTTATTAAATAATGAAATAAAATTAATTCAAAAATATATTCAACAAGGGGGGAATTTATTATTATTAACCGATCCAGAAGATCAATTTATTAATGATATTGAAAAACAATTAGGCATTCATAAGTTAAAAGGAACTATTATTGAAGAACAGGGAAAATTATATGGTAATGATAATCCCACTTTTATTGTGATTGGTCAATATTTACGTCATCCAATTACCCAATCTATGCAAAATTTAACGGTTTATCCAGCGGTGGCAGCATTAGAAAAAACTTCTAAACAAAACGATTTTCAAGTGAGCGAATTATTTAAAACGCATTCTCAAGCTTGGACGGAAATAAGCGAAGTTAAACATGATTTGCATTTTGATCCTAAATTAGGAGAAAAGCAACAAATATTAACTTTAGCAATGGCATTAACTCGAAATGTAAATGCGAAAATTTCTCAACGAATTGTGGTTGTTGGTGATGGAGATTTTTTATCGAATAGTTTTGTGGGCTATGTAGGCAATCAAGAATTAGGATTGCGCATTTTTAATTGGTTAACTCACGATGATGAATTTGTTAATATTCCTTTTACAACCTCAACCGGTAAACAATTAAAATTAACGACAACAGCTGTAGGTGTCATCGGTTTTGGCTTTTTAGTAATTGTGCCTTTAATTTTAACTGTTGTTGGAATTATGATTAATTATTATCGTAAATGGTAAGATATTACGACAAAATTTTTTAATTTTAGAAAAATTATTCAAGAAATGCAGAGAATGTAATCAATATCAGAGTAATTATTATGCGATTATCAGACATTTATTGTCGTATTATTAAAAATGAAGTTAAGCAAATATTTGGCGATAATAGTCAAGTGTTTTTATTTGGTAGTCGAGTCGATGATACTAAAAAAGGTGGAGATATTGATTTGTATATTGAAACGCAAAACCATTACGATATTTTTAATAAAAAAATTGAATTATTAGCGCGGCTACAACAAAAATTAGGTGAACAACAAATCGATATTGTGGTTAATGATTTTACTCAAGTTAAAACGATTTATACTATTGCTAAAAACAGCGGAATATTATTGTGAATATTGAACAATTAAGACTGGAGAGATATATTTTTGAATGTAAACAACATATTGCCAAAATGGATGTCGCATATTCAAAATTATCACCGTTTTTTCCGTTAACCAAAACTATTTATCAAGATTTAAATTCTGATATAATCAGTTACCTAGATCAATATTTTTATCGTTTTTCTAGGTTACAAGATTGTTTAGGACAAAAATTATTTAAAGCTATTTTAGTTTATAAACAAGAAGAAGTTTTTAATAAATCTTTTATTGATATATTACATCGATTAGAACAATTAGAATATATTTGCGATAGCGAACATTGGTTAAAACTAAGAAATATGCGTAATCAATTAGCTCATGATTATGAAGATAATCTTGATGAATTAATAATGATTTTGAATGCTATTTTTGCAGAAAGAACTAATTTACAGAATTATTATTTTAGGATAATTGATAAATTAAACAAGCAATAAAAACTTTGAGTGTTTTAATGGTATTTTTCTTAAAATTTCGCATAATAATTTTTTTACTGAATTAATGATTTATAACCGATTATCGCGTTAATTTTGTTAAATATAAAAGTCTAAATTAGTTCAATATTAATTTTTCGTTTCTACCAATCCTTATGAGTATTTTCCAACTCCAAACTTTGATTCAATCTAAATCCTTAACTGAATTATATGATATTGCTTTAAAACATCAACAAGAAGGTGAATTATCACTTGCTGAATTTATTTATGATGGTATTTTAAATCAACAAATTAAACATGCCGAGCAATTGCATAATTTAGGAATGAATTTTTTTCGAGAGAAACAATATGCTCGAGCCATTGAGTGTATTCAAAAAGCAGTGGCTTTTTATTCAAAAAATTATCATTTTTATGCTAATTTAGGCGTAATTCATAGCACCATAAAACAATATCAGCAAGCAATTATTTATTATCGTAAATCACTGGAAATTAAATCAGATAATGCCGATGTTTTACATAATTTAGGTATGACTTATCAAAATCTTCAACAATCGGCTGAGGCAATAGAGGCATATAATCAAGCTTTAAAAATTGATCCTGATCATAAATTTGCTAATCGTAATTTAGCTCAATTGCTTGAGTCTCGAAAAAAAATTGAATCGGTAATTACAAATTATCAAGCTGATTTACAATCTCAACCATTGGATATACCGATTACGATTCCCGACCAATTACAACAAGCTTTAGCCGCTTATCAACAATTGGATTTTGTTACTGCGGAACAACATTGTCAGCTCATTGTGCAACAACAACCGGATTGTGCTGATGCTTGGTATATTCGCAGTGCGACTGCTAGAGAAGTGGGTAATATGAATTTAGCCATTGATGCCATTCAGCGAGCAATTCAATTCTCACCAAATAGTGCGCATTATCATTTGAGTTATGGTTTAACTTTAGCCGCACAGAAAAA
>JBEEJU010000077.1:0-4044 GCA_041169045.1 Pseudomonadota bacterium | reverse complement strand
AATTTTAAAGCCTTTTGTAAACATTCTACGGCAAATTTTGGTTGCAATTGTAATTGATGAATGTGGGCTAACCAAAATAGCCATTGTGCGGTTAATTCTTTTTCGATTGTTGCACTATCGTTGATTAAGGCTTCTTTTAAAAGTCTTTTAACCGCATTTAAATTTCCTTGTGATAATTTATCTGTAATAGCAATCGCCAGTTGATCAGAATGATTAAGTAAAGTTGAATATAATTGAAAATAATGATCCGTCCATTGTATTCGTACTGAATCTTGTAATTCAATAGGAATGGAATGCAAGGCAAGTATTTTATTGAATCGATTAATAATCGTAGCAGATAATACAGAGTCTTGAATAAATGATTTAGTATTTAGGTTATTTTGATGATCAAAATTAAAAAATTCAGAATTAATTTTAAAAATCAAATTAGTATCGCTTAATTTTATAATCTCATTTGAACGATTTGTCAATTTGCGGTAAAAATAAAAACAACCTAACATCAAAATAGTCAGCGTTATTATGACATAATAATTTACAGAATCGATCAACGTTACAATTAGATTCATAATCAGCGTTAAAATAGAAAACTTGTGTTTAACATTGTAAAGGTTTAAGGCTATGATTATACTTACGCGTTCGTTTTGTTTAGAAACCCTAAACCCAAACGACGATTAAACCGTAGCAAGGTATGCGATTGTGACAGAAGTCATTTATATTTTTCAAAATATTCTGACATCAATGTTTAATATCTAAATCAATAGCTTATTTTAAAAAACCAATGCCGATACTAAAGTAAACCGCCTGTAAATCACCCAAAAGTTTATATCGTTTAGCATCGCATTTTAGTTGGATGAAATTTTACAATGACCGTTAAATTTAAAATCTTTTTTTTGGTGTTGGTGCCTATTTTTTTCTTATTTGGAATAATTACCCTATATAGCTATCAGCAATCAACCGTTTATCTTTCTTATCAAGCCAAAGAAGGTTTAACGCACAAAGCTTATCATTATGCGGATCGTATCGATGCTTTACTGAATCAAGCCAGCGTCGTAGCCGCCACCACCGCACAATTTTTATCGCTGCATCATGATGTATCGAAAACAGAATTGTATGCAATGTTAAAAGCAAATGTGCAAGATAATTCAGCAATTTATGGTGCATCCATCGCCTTTGAAGCTAAATATTCTCCAACTGGAAAGCGGTTCACACCCTCAGTATATCGTGATTCTTCAGCCCTAAAATCTTGGGATAAAGCTCAAAACGATCAAACAAAATCCATACAATGGCAATGGTATAATACAGTACGACAGTTACAGCGTGCTTTGTGGACAGAACCCTATATTGATGATTCTTTCCAAGCGGTACATTTAATTAGTTTTTCGATCCCTTTTTATAATCAACAGCAATTCGCCGGCGTAGCCAGTGTGCATTTGAATTTAGATCAATTGTTATCTCTAGCCGGCATTCAAGGGGAAGATAGTCAGCAAATTTTGCTGATTAGTCCGCAAAATCGGTTGATTTTCCATCATCACTCTGAACGAATTACCCAACCGGTAGTTGCCGCCGATTTGCCTATTTCATTAAAAAGCTTATTGTCTCAATCAAAATCTTTACAAGAATTTCACGCAGCTAATGGCAGTGTTAAATGGTTAGCCAATATTCCAATCGAATCGACAAATTGGCATTTTTTATTGCAATTAGATAAAAAAACCACTGTAAAACAATTAAATCAAACGGTCACTTATATTGCTGTGATTGTATTAAGTGGTTTAATGTTAGCGACTTTAACTGCCGCTTGGGTGATTAATCGAATTGTTAATCCAATCGCGCAATTATCTAAAGCAACAGCAGAAGTGAGTGAAGGGCATTTAGATGTTCATATTTTAACTAAAAATAAAGATGAAATTGGTCAATTAGCCCAACATTTTTCAATGATGGTGAAACGAATTCAAGAACGTGAACAGGCTTTAAAAAATATTAATCGAGAATTAGAAGCTCATGTTTCTCAACGGACTTTAGCCTTAGAACAAAGTCGTGCTAATGAAGAAAAATTTGTGGCTATTTTTGAAGGTTCAAATGATGCCATTTCATTACTTGAAGGACAAAAATTTTTTGATTGTAATCATCGTACTGTTGAAATGTTTGGACTGGAAAATAAAAATGAATTATTTAATCTACATCCCATCGATTTATCTCCACCAGTACAATCAGATGGTCGTCCTTCATCATTAGCAGCAAGCGAATATATTGCAAGGGCTTTAGAAAAAGGCAAAGCGCATTTTGAATGGCTGCATTGTCGGCGTAATGGCGATATATTTCCGGCTGAAATTTTATTATCTGCTTTTGATTATCACGGTAAGAAAATTTTACAAGCAACTATCCGCGATTTGACTGAACGAAAACAAAATGAACGTCGATTAATGCGAAGCGAATATTTATTAAAACTAGCCCAAGAAAGTTCTAAAGTCGGTTTTTATGTAATTAATTTAGAAACCGGTATTTGTGAAAATTCTAATACCATTACGCGAATTTTGGGCATTGAAGAAACTCAGCAATTAACGGTCGCAATTTGGAGTGAATTAATCCATCCAGAAGATAAACAAATGGTAATTGAAGATTATCATCAAAGCACAGAAAATAAACAAACTTTTAATATGGAGTATCGAATTATTCGAGCAAATGATCAAGAAATTCGATGGGTTGAAGTTTATGGTGGATTTGAGCAAACAGCCGATGGTCAACAATCTCATTATTTATTAGGAACGCTACAAGATATTAGTGAACGTAAAGAAATTGAGCGAAAATTGCAGGGACTCAATCAAGATTTAGCTTTACGAATTCAACAACGAACTGAGGAATTAGTACAAGCAGAAAAAATGGCTTCATTAGGTCAATTAATTACTGGAATTGCTCATGAAATCAATACACCATTAGGGGCAATTAGTTCGGCAGCAAATAATATGCGTTATTATTTAACCGAAAGTTTAACCTTTATGCCCAGATTATTTCAATCATTTTCCGCTCAAGAATGTGAAGAATTCTTAATTTTATTACATCGTTCTTTGGATAAAAATCTGCGAATATTATCCGCTAAAGATCAACGTCAAAATCGATTAAATTTAGAACAAGTGTTGTCTAATTATATCGAAGATATGGATGGCATTGCTGATACTTTAGTTGATATGGGAATTTATGATGAAATTGATGATATTTTACCGCTATTACAACGTCAAGATAGTACCGAAGTACTCGATTTAGCTTATAAATTATCAGAAATGAATAAAGGCACTCAAACTATTAATACCGCCGCAGAACGTGCATCTAAAATTGTATTAGCGTTAAAATCAAATGCGCATCGAGATGTCTCAGGTAAGAAAACTAAAGCCAATTTAATTGACGGCATAGAAACCGTATTAACTTTATATCAACGACAATTAAAACAGGATATAGAATTACATAAAAATTATGATGAAACTTTACCTATTATTTATTGTTATCCAGATGAATTAACTCAAGTTTGGACTAATTTAATTCATAATGCTTTACAAGCAATGGATAATAAAGGCTTTTTGTCAATTGGTGCGAAACGTGAAGCGCAATTTATTCGGATTAGTATTCAAGATAGTGGAAAAGGCATTGCTCCAGAACATATGTCCAAAATATTTGATGCTTTTTTTACCACAAAAGCTGCCGGCGTTGGCAGTGGATTGGGATTACATATTATTAAAAAAATCGTGAACAAACATGAAGGTAAAATCGAAGTGAGTAGTCAACCGGGTTGCACCGTATTTAGTGTCTTATTGCCAATTGATATTGTTGGAGAACAAGAATGAAATTAATTATGATCTGTGTTGATGATGAAAAAGTTATTTTAGATAGTTTAAAAGCCCAATTAAAATCGGCATTTGGGAATATTTATAGTTATGAACTAGCTGAAAATGGAGACGATGCTTTAGAATTAATTGAAGAATTGGAAGAATCTGGACAAGCCGATAATATCGTCGTAATTGTATCGGATTGGTTAATGCCCGGAATGAAAGGGGA
>JBEEJU010000076.1:0-3801 GCA_041169045.1 Pseudomonadota bacterium | reverse complement strand
TGCCTCAGGCGCAGAAGAAATCGGGCTATAAGGTAAATTCGCTAAACTATTTTGTATGCCACCTCCTGCACCCGCTAAGAAGCGAAAAATAGGATTGCCGGTCAGTTGCGATAAAGTAGATGACTTCTTATTTTCTAAAGTGGGTATGTCTGACTCATTTAATTGTTTTAAAATTTCTGGATCAGTGACGACTTTCATGATTCAACCCACTGTCCTTGAATTTTATGATAGGTCTTGCCATTAATCACTTTGCTCATTTCAGGAATCGCATTAAAATTTTTAACCCGATTCATGGGTGTTAAGGGAGACGCAGAAGATTGTACGGATCGTGCGACTAAGTTTAAGGTTTTTCCTAATGTATTTAGTTGAATAATGAATTGCTGCGGATTGGAGGTTAAGGCATTGGCTGTTTTACCAAGCATATTTTCTAATAATTGACGCTGGGTATCAGTTGCACCCATTTGATCCAGGGTTTTAATTCGACTTTCTAACAAGGGCAAAGTTTGATATTTAAACGCTAAATAATCTTCATAGGCTTTAGGATTCGTTTGTGACAGTGCAGTTGAAGCCGCTTTACCTTTTCCTATTGCCCCAGCATAAACAGCAGCATTTTGTGCTTGTGATTGAAAGTCTTTATCATTAAAAATGCTTTCTACTTGCAGTGCCCCTTCGTATTGACGTCGGGTTGCGGTAGTGGTTAACGCGTTATTTGCTGAAATCTGATTGGCTAATTGGGTTTGTTGCACATGATCGTCTGTCGGAGAGTTAAAATGTGCTTTTTGATTTAGTGCAGAACCCAATATGTTCATATCTTTAGAAGGTGAAGTTTGTTCAGGGCTTGGTTCAAATTGCGGAAAATACTTTTTTAAAATTTCAGGTGTTACAAAATTAGCTCTCGTCTGATTACCTAAATCCGCGATCATTTGATTGTATTGTGATTGATTCTGCGCAACCCAGAGTTGGCGGGCCGCCGGTGACATCGCTTGTAGTGCGCGCGCCATTTGATAAGCGCCGCCAAATCGCGATCCTACCTGTGCGGCTTGCTGTGCTTTTATCAGCGCATCTAACGGGGCTAATTGTGTTGCTTGTTTGGCTTTTTCTGTTTGAGCTTGCAAATAGGGTATTTGTGCTGATTTATAGGCCATCGACGTTTGCATGTTTTCTGGAGCAAACTGCAATTGAATGTGCGCCAAAGCATTGGCCAGTTGTTGTTTTTGTAGATGTTCTTGTTCATTGTTCTTTAAAAAATGATTTTGAATAAACTGTTGTACTAAATTTCCCCCAGCGGCTAACCCCGCTCCTAAGGGATTGGCTTGTTGCGGCGATAAGATGGGAAATTGTTGGACGGGTATGGCCATGTTTATTCCTATAAAAATCCACCCGCCAATCCCAATAACATGCCGAGCAATTGTTGATTGGATTGGTTTTGATTGTTTGCATTGGAATACGCTAAGTTACCTTGAGACATCAATGCATTAGATAAGTTTTCGCCTAAGCTATGAGAGGCATTAGCACCATTGTTATAAATCCCTTGTTCGTTATTTAAACCTTGGCCATACAAACCAAGTACTTGACTTAAATAGTGATTAAAGTCTTGATTGGCTAATCCATTCACCGTTCCTGCCATTTGCTGTTGTTGCATAGGACTGCCTAACATTCCTTTTGCAGCCGAAGCACGATTCGATGCCTGTTGTGCTTGATTCACTTGAAATTGATAACCAGGAGATTGCTGATAGCCTTGACTTAAATGATTTAATAATCCGCCGGGATCATTGAGTAACTGATCCGTGTTTTTCTGTAATGAGGGATAAACCGCATTGCCTCTATCAGCGTAAGGTTTTAAATATTGCTTTAAAATATCCGGTATTTGATTGTAGTAACCCATCGCTTGATCACCGGCGTTATTTCCACCGAATAAATCACCGATGCCACTTAAAAAACTCATATCTATTTAATCCAATTGAAAGACTTTAAATATGCCATTCACATTTCCCTTAAATTGTTGCGTATCAGAATCATAAATAATGCTTCCTGTGTTATTTGTTTTATTTAATTGCGTAATAATATTTGTTGTTTGTTGAGGTATTCGCAAACCTTGATCAGACAGCTGCTTTTGTAATATTCCGTTCAGTTCCTGGAACCATAAACTCCAGGCGGCTGTCCATTGGCCCTTATCATCAATCGGTTTTTCATGCGGTAAGTTAGGGATCTTCATGCAGTTAGACTCAAATATCCATTGCCAACGACAAAACGATCTGAGCTCCAGAATCGAAGCTGCAAGGTTAAATGGTTAGCCCGACCTAATTGCCACCAGATCAAACGATTTTGTCGATGCGCTAAAGGATTTAAAATTTTAGGGATATTGGCACTGAAACTGACACCTCCATCTTTTGATAAGGATAAATCGACGCGTTGTAACGCTATGCTATGGCCTTGCTCGATGGGAATGACTAATTTTTGTGCAATAAAAAAATTAGTATCCGGTGATCGTATCGGTGCGGTTATTCGAATGCGCGGAATTTCTTTTTCATCACCTTCGGTATAACGGGAATTTAATTCATAAATATGGCCATCCATGAAACTAATGAAGTAATAACTGCTGTTATAAAACACGGCTCGTTTGGCAATATGCGCGCCCAATTGATGATTGGATAAGGTAAAAAAATGTTGTGTTGCAAAATCATACGCATAGGTAAGCTCGTCATCCGGAAAACTAATCACATAGAGTAAATGCCCATCTTGCTTAAATAAAAAACCATAAGCATTATTTGGGTTCTTTAGCTGGGATAACTTAAAATTAATACCTTCGGTAGAGATTTGCTTTGCTGATCCTCCATCACTCAGCATCAAGACAGGGCCTGATTTTTCATTCGCAGCAAGCCAAACAATGAATTCGTCGCTGCTCGCAATCGTGGCTTGATTTAAGCAGCCATAATCGATGTTGAAGCTTGAGGCACGTTGATACGGAAATAAATTCATTCCGATGTCCGTCCAACATTCGGTGACACTTGATCCCATCACAAAAAGGCTATTACCGCGTCCAGGCAAGGGAATAACCGCTAAAGGATTATCTGCTTTAGTTTGAAATTCACCGACATGCGATGCATCAGCAGGCCATACTAAACTGTTCTCTTCATTACATAATCGCCATTCGGCTTGCTCACTATCACAAGAAAGAAATCGACCATTGTGGTAACTGACATAACTCGGAATAAAATCTAAAACGGCTTTTTTAAACGTCGATTCACGGTAATTAAAAATAAAAATATCTTTATGATCGCAAATGGCGATTTCTTCTTTTTCATTTTCAGCAATAAGTACATCGCCTTCAAAGGTTTCTAAGCTACCAATGCGTTGTGCATGTAAAGTCGATCCGATGATATAAACACCGTTATCAATCACAACAATCAGATTGCCAAAACGTACGCTGTTAAATAGTCCGCGGCCAGATCCTTTTTCTGAAATGGCTAAGACTTTCTTATAACCTGCAAACGGTACTAAAAAATCATCACTCACTATCATATTAAAGGTTTCTTCTCGGGAGATAATCGGATATCGGCCAAAGCCATTACCACCTACGGTAGCAACAGGCAGCTGTTTCATATTGACCTTTCTAAATTGAACAGGGAATTTTTTTCCATAGTGAGATCGAGAGGTGACAGATCACGTAATTTGGTTTCTATTTCTTTTAATTTTCCTTTAGCTGAAAAGGGATGGTTATAGAAGTCACAAAGCGTGTCGGCTAAACCATAACGGAGATAGAGAAGATAGTCGCGATCGTAAAATAGGCTTAAATCATCG
>JBEEJU010000075.1:0-3129 GCA_041169045.1 Pseudomonadota bacterium | reverse complement strand
TTAACAGCAATAAGCTTGTTATTACTTAACAGTTGCACCGATCAAAAATCAGAATTCATTTTATTTAGTTTACCGCCAGAGATATTTTTAACCAATTATATGATTGGTGGTTTTATTTTATTATTAATTGCAAGATCAATGATTCCAAAATGGGTATTACCAATCGTTAATAAACCTATTAATAATCAATTGGCGATTGATAAATTAGCTTATCTAATCGGCGGGCATCAACGAGTGATAATGGTGAGTTTAATTCATTTATTAGATTGTCAAATTATTCGCCACAATCCTGAAATTCATAAATTTGAATGGCTAAAAGATCAAACCAATTTAACCAAAATAGAACAATATATTGTTGCCGAATTAAAAATTTATCAATCATTAACGCTCAATCAATTATTGGTTAAATGTAAACCCATAGTAACCGATGATATTCGGCTTGAATTAGAACAAAAGCAATATTTATTGAGCCAAAAACAACTTAAATCGATTCGGTTATATGCTGGATTAGGTTTTTTACCTTTATTCAGTATTGGATTATTACGCTTAATTCATGGAATTTCGCTACAACATCCCGTAGGTTATTTAATTTTATTAATGGGATTAACCATTTTAACTCCATTTTTTATTTCTCCATTCAATCACAAAACCCTTTATGGCAAACAGGTTGCACGATTTTATCAACGTCATTATCGTCAATTAAAGCATCGCTCTGTTTTATTAGATTCGGTAGCTATTTTAGGAGGTGTTGCTTTAACTAACACCGCCTTTGCCGATATAGGTCAAGAATTATCAAAATATTATCAGCATAATAGTGCTGACTCTTCCACAGCAAGCAGCGGAGATAGTAACAGTTGTAGCAGTGGATGTGGCGGCGGGAGCGGTTGTGGCGGATAAAATCTGACGCTTATTTTTGAATCAAAACTTAGCCAAAAAGAAACCCTAGTCAGAAAACTAACTAGGGCAATTGTGTGTTTAATCGATTAACAATAATGAATTATTGTTTTAGTTATGAGCAGCAGGTAAAGCAAACACGGTGAAAGTTCCACCTTGTTTAGTGTAAGAAGTTAAGCTGCGATAAGCATTATTCGCACCTAAAGCTTCTTGACCAATCGCTTGAGCCGCTTTTAACAATTCAGCTTTTTTCACTGGGTCTTTTTCTGCAGCAGCATCAGCTTCAGCTTTAGCCAAACGCTCGGTAGCTCCTGAAGTGATCCCTACACCAGCCCAACCGCCAATGCCTGATAATACGCCAACATATTGTTTGCCGTTGTATTCCCAAGTATTCACGTTGCCGATGATACCTGATGGTGTTTTGAATTTATATAACTCTTCACCGGTTTTGGCATCAACTGCTTTTAAATAGCCTTCTAAAGTACCATAGAACACGACTCCACCAGCGGTAGCGACTGATCCTGACCATACTGAGAATGGCTCTTTTTTCGTCCATGCAATTTTACCGGTTTTAGCATCAAAAGCGGTAAATTGTCCTAAGTTAGAAGTGCCATCTGGCGCGCCTGTCATAGCATCAGCACCCGCAGGTAACATGTCTAAAGTTGCCCCTACATATGGCTGACCAGCAGTATATGATACTTGGAAAGGCTCATAATTCATACACAAATGATTGCCAGAAATATAGAACAAGCCTGTCACTGGAGAGTAAGAAACAGGTTGTTGGTTTTTGCTACCTAAAGCTGCTGGACAGACATTCTCAGATTTTACATCTTCGCCGTTATGTTCAGTGCTATATTTATCAACGACTTGTGGACGACCAGTTTTCATATCAACATGAGTTGCCCAGTTGACCGATTTGTCAAATTTTTCTGCAACCAATAACTCACCAGTCACACGGTCTAAGGTATAACCGAAACCATTACGGTCAAAATGCACGATCGTTTGACGCATTTTGCCACCGATTTCTTGATCCACTAAAACGGTTTCGTTGATGCCGTCAAAGTCCCATTCATCATGTGGGGTCATTTGATAAACCCATTTGACTGCGCCGGTATCCGCATCACGCGCCCATAAAGACATAGACCATTTATTGTCACCAGGACGTTGTACTGGATTCCAAGTTGAAGGGTTGCCTGAGCCGTAATACACCAAATTCAATTTAGGATCATAGCTGTACCAACCCCAAGTGGTGCCGCCGCCGATTTTCCATTGATCACCTTTCCAAGTGCTTAAGCTGGAATTTTCGCCCACAGGCTCAACTTTGCCATCTTTCCAAGTGGTCGTGGTTTTAGGATCAATTTTGGTATCTTTGTCTGGACCCATGCTATAGCCTTTCCAAACCAATTTACCGGTTTTAATATCATATGCAGCCAAGAAACCGCGAACCCCAAACTCGCCACCAGAAATACCGGTAATGACTTTATCTTTTACGACTAAAGGGGCGTTGGTATTAGTCATACCTAATTTTGGATCACCGTTTTGTACGCTCCAAATCCGTTTACCGGTTTTAGCATCTAATGCGGTCAACACGGTGTCAGATTGTTGTAAGAAAATTTTACCATCGCCGTAAGATAAACCACGATTAACGGTATCACAGCACATCACTGGAATCGTCGCATCTGCATCTTGTTGTGGAGTATATTCCCAAATAACGGCGTGAGTTTTTTGGTCTAACGCATAAACGGTATTTGGGAAAGGCGTGTGGATGAAAACCACATCATTAATCACTAAAGGGCCACCTTCATGACCGCGTAAAATACCCGTAGAGAAAGACCATGCAGGTTGTAAATTTTTAACATTCTCGGTGGTGATTTGTTTCAGTTCGCTGTAACGAGTCCCAGCATAGTTTCCTAAAGCAGTCGCCCAGTTTGAAGGATTTTGAGTCAATTTTTCTACGCCACTATTCGCCGATGAAAACATCGGTGCTGCTAAAAGCGTAGCTACAGCTGAGGCAATCAATATGCTTTTTATCTTCATACGTTTATCTCCTAAATTAAGTGTGTGTGCGTTCTGTAACTTAATTTCACAGAATCAGCAATCATATTATATGTTAGCGTTTCAAAATTTTGCGGCTAAACAGCGGTGGCAGTCTTAGAATATTCAGGAAATTTTCCCAAAAGCCGCTGTAGCTGCCTAAATTGAATGATTTTATCGTAAAAGTCAACTTTTAAAACA
>JBEEJU010000074.1:0-3839 GCA_041169045.1 Pseudomonadota bacterium | reverse complement strand
AGTCGCGCCTTTAACCGGACGAGTCAGTTGTCCATTTTCAATCAAATAAGCTTCGCTGGCAGAAAAGACAAATTTTCCTGAAGTAATATCGACTTGACCGCCGCCAAAATTTTTTGCATATAAGCCTTTTTTGACTGAACGGATAATTTCTTCAGGATCGTCCCGACCAGGCAACAAATAAGTATTTGTCATACGCGGCATGGGTAAATGGGCGTACGATTCACGCCGACCATTGCCGGTAGAATGCACGCCCATCAAACGCGCATTCAATTTATCCTGCATATAATTTTTTAATATTCCGTTTTCGATCAATACGGTACATTGAGTTGGCGTACCTTCATCATCAATGGTTAAAGAACCGCGACGATTCATCAAAGTCCCGTCATCAACCACAGTACACAAAGGCGAGGCGACTCGTTCACCGATTCGACCACTGAAGATTGAAGTGCCTTTACGATTAAAATCCCCTTCTAAACCGTGACCTATTGCTTCGTGTAATAAAATCCCAGGCCAACCCTGACCTAAAACCACTGGCATTGTACCCGCTGGTGCATCATCAGCCTCTAAATTCACTAAAGCTTGACGTAAAGCTTCTTCCCCGTATTTTAAAGCGCGTTGATGATCGAGAAAATAAGCATAATCCACTCGTCCACCGCCGCCCATACTGCCTTGTTCGCGGCGATTTTGCTGTTGCAAAATTACACTGACATTCATTCTAACCAACGGACGAGTATCGGCTGCCCATTGCCCTTCGCTATTAATCACTAAAATTTGCTCATGCACGCCGATCAAACTAACCATCACTTCTTCTATGCGGGAATCCAATTGTCGAGTATGTCGATCGACAGCGGTTAATAAATCCACTTTTTGCTGATCGGTGAGTGAATTTAACGGATTGACGGCTGAATAATAAGGGATAATCAAACGAGTAGGGGTCGAGACTCGTACTGTTGCGGATTGTGCTTGACGGGTAATCGCCTTAACATTATCCACCGCTTGTAACAGCAGCGGTAATTCCAGACGATCACTGTATGCAAAACCGGTTTTATCTTCACAAATGGCGCGTACCCCTACGCCTTGTTCAAAACTGTAATGTCCTTCTTTGATAATGCCTGATTCCAAACTCCACGATTCAAAATGCGTCGCTTGAAAATAAATATCTGCGGCATCAACCGTAGCAGTTAATAATCGATCAATTAATTGTTGGACTTGAAAATCTTGTAAACCATTATTGGTTAACAGCGTGGTTTTTACCGCTGATAAATGAGCTGTCGTGTTCATAAATTATTCTAAAATGAGATCATCGCGTAAAGTTCGATACAATTTCTGCAATAACAACTGATTAGCATTATTAGGAATAGGTGAATTCCCTTGATTAGGTTGCTCGTTAGCTTGTCGAACTTGTATATCAACCGCGTCTTGTATCGGTTGTAGCACAACAAAAAATGCCACTGTCGGACCACGATTTTGCAACCAAGAAAAAATACTATATTCGTTATTACTAGTGTCTTCTAAATCCGCACTGCCATTAGGCAGAGTGTCGCTGGGCAAAATATAATTAACGTAATATCCCCCTAACTCTTGATTACGATCCAAAATCTCAATCTTCGCCAGTTTAAGGGCTTTTTCTACACTGCTCCAAGCCATAGCAAACGGTTGTTGTAATCGCAAATGTTTAGCATCGATTTGTTTAACCGTATCCCCCAAACCACCTGCAACCGGTTTATCTGCTTCTTTATCGCCACCGACAATTTCATTAGTGGCAACGGTAATTTTGGGAGTTTCGGCTAATAAAGGCGGACGTTCTAATTCAGTGTTATCTTGATATTGGCGAGTCATCGATTGACAACCACTCATCAAAAATACACTCAATAATACATAATTAAGCGGCGAATGATTCACGGCTTATCCTTTACAAAAAATACGGCGATGATTCAATACCGGAAAGTTAGTGCGTACTTTTTCCAAACGCTCCAGATCAATCGATGCTGTAATGAAACCACTACCAGTTTTGTGGGATTCTAAAATCACTCCCCAAGGATCAACGATCATGCTGTGTCCGAAAGTATGGCGACCATTTAGATGAAATCCGCCTTGATTCGGCGCGATGACGTAACACAAATTTTCAATCGCGCGGGCGCGTAACAAAACTTCCCAATGAGCTGCACCGGTTTTAGCAGTAAATGCTGAAGGAATCACCAGCACTTCCATACCTAAATCCAACATTTCACGGAATAATTCTGGAAAACGAAGATCATAACAAATCGCTATTCCCAAGCGTCCAAACGGACTATGAATCACTAACGGCTGTTCACCGGCTTCAATAGTTAACGATTCACGATATTGCTCTTGGCTATCCGGCAGATTGACATCAAACAAATGAATTTTGTCATAACGCGCGACTTGTTCACCTAACTCATTGAAAATTAGACAAGCAGCCCGCACTTTTTGATCAGCTTTGGCAAGCAATGGAATCGTTCCCGCGACTATCCATAGCGCATATTTTTTAGCCATCGCCGCTAAAAAATCTTGAATTTGTCCCTGACCTTCAATTTCAGCGTGTTTAAATTTATCTTGTTCATCAATCGCCATTAAGGCGAAATTTTCGGGAAGTGCTAATAATTTCGCACCGGTTTTAGCCGCGTCGGCAATTAATTTTTCAGCTTCTAATAAGTTAGCGCGAACATTGGGGCCTGAAGCCATTTGGATAGCGGCACATTTAGTCATCATTTATAGTCCTGTATTTAAATAATTCATCCACGAAAAATCGGTTAATGCCCGACCTAATTTAGGTAATAAACCATCTTGTGAGTGCAACGCAGTCACAGTGGGATTTTGCCACTGACCACCGAGATGATATTTGGATCGTAAATAAAAACCATCTTCGCGGTCTCCCGTTAAATTTTGGGTAAAAACAGTCAAAATATTATCGATAATTGTACCAGCAATAGGCAAAGCCTCCGAACTTTTGGGCAGAACCACAATGCGTTGATCCAAAGTCTGATGAGCTAAATCAATCGTTCCTTGGGCGTGAATCATTGCTGGAATTGAATCGACATCGAATTGACGGGTAAAAGCGATACCATTAATTAATTCAAATCCGCCGCGAATTTGATTAAAACTTAAGCCTTGTTGATAAACATCGCTGAAATCGAATTGTAAACGTTTAAGCCATTGATTCATCGCAACAATGCCTAAAATTCGTCCCAGTCCGGGTTCAACGTTGGTTAAACGCCCGGCCTCAATCGCAAATTTCAAATCGCCATTTAATTTAGCTAAAGAAAATTGATAAGGCGCGTCCGACCAATTCAAATTTAATTGTATTTCAGTTGCTGCGTCAATTACAGGCTGATCGAATTGCAAATACTTTAACCATTCGCCTAATTCTGGAATTTGTCCTTTTCCCCAAAAATGCGTTTCATTTTGTTGATCTATTTGTTGCCAACTACCGGCTAAATGTAATTGATGCGAAGGATGAATTAAACTCACTTGATCAAAAATTAATCCTTGTAATTGACGTTGAGTATGAATATCTAATATTCCTAAATCAATTCCGCGCCAAAAAAGATGATCACTATGCGCCATTAACAAAGGAATAGCGGTTATATTTTGCGTGAAATGATTATTTTTTTCAGGCGATTTTATCGCATGAAAATTTGAAAAATTAATATACTCCATTTGCAATTTAAGCGGGATATGACTGTTGAAATCAAGCGGAATTTGGATTTGTCCTTTCGTAAAAACTCCGGCTAATTCAAGTTGCCAAAATTGATTTTTTTTCACCAATTCCGCTTTCATTTCACCCAAATGATGTTGTTGCCACAATAAATGCGGCGTTT
>JBEEJU010000073.1:0-3326 GCA_041169045.1 Pseudomonadota bacterium | reverse complement strand
TTTCAATGGTTATCCACCAAGGAATAGCTGGCGGTAAAGAAAAGCTTAATAAAACCGCCGTTAAAACAGCACTACCATCGGTAATTGTGGGTAATAAAGGTCGCCTACGAATCCATAAAATACTGGACTCAGCAATTAATGCGGTTGAAATGGATAATAATAATTGTATCACTATTATCCATTGATAAAACCATAAATACCAAATTAATGCCGGAATTAATCCCACTAATACGCTGAACATTAACCATTGCAAACGATTTGGCTGAATAAAGTTATTCATTAAAAAATCAGTTTTACGGTATTAAATATTAATAATTAAAATCAGCATCTAATACAATTCGATAACGCGCTTTGCCTGCGGCTAAATGTTCAAAAGCCTCATTAACGGCGGACATCGGAAAATGCTCAACTTCGGGCAAAATTTGATGCCGATCGGCAAAATCTAACATTGTCGCCATCATCGCTGGACTACCGGTAGGCGAAGCCGAAACGCTTTTTTGCCCAAACAACAATTCAACCGCTGGAATCGCCAAAGGCTCTAATACCGCACCAACAACGTGCATCCGACCATTCGGTTTTAACGTTTTTAATAACCCTGTCCATTCTAATGACACATTCACCGTAATCAATAAAAAATCTATCGAATTAACCGCACGTTGAATTGCTGTTTGATCATAAGTTGAAATCACTCGATGCGCACCCAGTTCGTAGGCTTCATCCATTTTAGAACTACTGGAAGTAAATGCGGTGACTTCACATCCCCATGCGCGCGCAAATTTGATTGCCATATGTCCCAAACCGCCGATACCCACGATACCTACTCGATCCGTAGGTTTGACATTAAACACACTGAGCGGCGCGAATACGGTAATTCCACCACATAACAAGGGGCCGGCACGACTCACATCTAAGGTTTGTGGAATTGGAATCGCCCATAACCAATGCGAACGAATCGTGTCGGCAAATCCGCCATGATGACCAATCATCGTCGGTTGAGCGTGATGACATAAATTGCCCTCGCCATTTAAACAAGGATGACAGTGCATACAACTGCCGGCATTCCAACCCACACCGACTTTTTGCCCAACGGTTAAGCCGCGTACCGCCGAACCTATTGCTTTCACCGTACCTACTGCTTCATGACCTAGCACAATCGGATAACGTGAAATGCCCCAATCATTATGCCAAACGGATAAATCTGAATGACAAATACCGCAATGTTGCACTTGAATTTCGACTTCTTCCGCCGCTAATTCGCCTAAATCAAAAGATTGTAATGATAAAGGTTGATTCGCTTGAGAAGCTGTCCAAGCTTGAATTTGAGACATAAAAATACTCCTGTTAATTGAATTAAATTGATCAAACTAACGATTCTATCGGAATAATGGTTAATTGTAACCATAAAGGTAAAAACCATTGTTCACATATTTGCACCCATTTTTCACGATTCTGTTCTGCAATTGATTCAAATCCTAAATATAATTGTTGTAATTCTATTTCATAATCACTATTAAATTGCGTTATCCATGCTTGTTGCGCTGCTGCATAAGCAGATTTTTGTATTTTGGGATTATTGATTAATTGACGCGCTTGCTGAATATAAGCTAAAACAAATTCTGGAAATAAAATATCCGGACGTTGTTGACCTTGACAATACTCATCTAATAATTCAGCGAATAATTCTGTAGAGATAATTTCGGGTTTAAAAATAATTAATTGTTCTTTTGTTAATAAATAAGTTGTTTGGGATTGTAATTGATTAGTGATTAAATGATGTAATAAAGCTTGAAAAAAATCTTTGCCTTTTAAGCTACTATATCGATAAAACAAACTACCTTGTTGATAAAGATGAGTTAATTTCCCTAACAATCGATAATTTTGAAACGATAAATCGATTAAACGTTGCGGTAAAGCATTTCCGATAGCTAATTCTTCAATAATTTTCACAAAATCGGCTAACTTTTTTTGTTGAATATCAAAAGTTAATTCTCCTACTGTACCCAATATCCATTGCCCACTTGCAACTAATTGGGCTAATGAAAAAGTATTGCCGGATAATTTAGCTTCAATCCATTGATGTTGCAAATCATAAAGTGATAAACCGGATAAAGAAAAAATTTCTCTTTCTTCAATTGGAGTCGCTAAAGGTTTTAAAGATAAATCTAATTGTTTTTTTAAAAAATAACGCTGAGGATGGCGATAAAAAGCCAATAAATCCGTTAACAAAATAAGATTTGGTTTTTCAATAGCTAATTCACCTTGCCACCAAGGTTCAATCACCGGTTTATTTAATTGCGAAAAACCGATTGCAATCGCTGCATAATAGGTAGAATAACTGAATAAAGCCGAATTTTCTTGATTAAAATAATTTGAATGAAACGGTTGTAATGGATGATAAATCACTAAATCATCATAAGCAATGCCAATTTTATATTGTACAATTTCAATTAATTCACTTAATAAAATAGAAGGGGGAATTTTTCGCTGTTTAGCTAAAGATTGTCCAATATAACTTAAAATGAATTGTTGTTCAGTATTAACTATCCATTGTAAAAAATGCAAGCGATCTAATTGAGAAATTTTAGGACGATAGTTAGTTGCCAAATCAATCGTAGAATCTTTATTTAGACGGGGAAATTCGGATTCATTGAGTCCTAAAATAGCCACCACTTTAAAAGGAACACCTTGTAAAGTGGATAAATGACTAAAAGTTAATGATCCGCGTAATAATGAATGGATTTTTGAACCTGAATTAAAATATTCATTCAGCACAGTAATTATCACTGATAATTCAATTAAATTGGATAATTCAGTGACAAAACTTTGGGTTAATTCGGTTAATTGCTGAATAAAAGATAAACGCTGTTCTATTTCAATCGTAGAAAATAATAAATTGGCATATTCGGTTAATTTTTGCTGCCAACTATATAAAGATTGAGCGATAGTTAATTCTTCACTTGCGCGAAATAATAATTCAATAAAATCAATCAATCCACCTAATGCTTGAGTGCTAGAACCTTCTAAATTTTTATAAGGTAAAATATTATCAATAAATAATTGATCTTCAGCAATCGCATATCCCATTAATAATCGTTCTATGCTATGTTGCCAAGTATTTTCATGAAAAGCGGGCAAGCCTAATTGTTGTTTATGTGCGGCTGATTTTCCCCAACGTATTTCGGTTTCAGTCAACCACTGTTTAAGATAAATTAAATCAGTTTCGGTTAAATCAAAGTTTGGATAAATAATTGGATGACTCAATAAATCCAAAACACTTTGCCAGCCAAATCGACTATCACATACTTGTAAAAATTGAATAAAAGCTG
>JBEEJU010000072.1:0-9113 GCA_041169045.1 Pseudomonadota bacterium | reverse complement strand
CATCACTAAAGAAATGACTATCAGCATTTAAAGTGGTTTCATTAAAATCATTCTGCTTGGTTTCTGATAATTCATTCATCTCAGCATTTAGAGAAGATTGATCTAATTTTTCAGTATGATGATCATTATGTTTCACTAAATCCATTTTAGCTTTTGTATCAATATCTTCAAAATCATTTAAATCAAAATCATCAATATCTATTTCGATAGGTGGCTGATGATCTTTAGGCGTTTCAGCGGAATCTACAAAATCGTTTAAATCAAATTCTTTAGAAGCTTCTGCTATTTCTGAAGCGGATGAAGTATCAAAATCATTTAAATCAAAATCTGCTAAATCAATTTCGTTAATCGAAGTATTTACTTTATTAATTGGCTGAGTTTCTTCAAACAGATTATCATCATCTGTAAAATCTTCTAATTCAGTTTCTACTATTGCAACATTTCTAGCTTGCTTTTGATCAATTTCAATTTCATTGTCTAAACCAAGTGTTTCAATAGCCACTGAATCTTCATCAATCATTGAGGCTAATAAATCTTCATCTTGTAAAGCTTGAGATTTATTTTCAATTGACTGATTATTCTCTTTATTTTCAAAATCAAATTCATCAAATTCGCCTAAATCAAACTCCTCGACCACTAATTTAGATTCTGTAGCTGTTGCTTCAGGATTTAATTGATCAACTGCTGAATCATCCTCTAAATCATCTTCTAAAATTTCATCAAATATTGATAAATCTAATCCCGATTTGACATTTCCATTGATTAACAATTCTTCGGGATCGCCTTCTTCCTCAAATTCTGATAAATCAAATTCAGCATTATCGACATTATCATCAGCAATTTCGACCACCACCGGCTCTGATCTTGATTTATCTTCTGCAAAATCTGCCATATCAAATTCAATATTATTTGCTGGCAATTCCTCAAGCATTTCAGCTTCTGATTCAGCTACGGTTTCTATTTCAAATTCCGATAAATCAAATTCAATATTATTCGCCGGCGGTTCAACGATTTCAGGCTTTGATTCGGCCGTTTCTATTTCAAACTCCGACAAATCAAATTCAATATTATTTGCCGGCGGTTCAACGATTTCAGGCTTTGATTCGGCCGTTTCTATTTCAAACTCCGACAAATCAAATTCAATATTATTCGCCGGCGGTTCAACTATTTCAGGCTCTGGCTGCGCGGTATCTATCTCAAATTCGGATAAATCAAATTCGATTTCATTGGATTCAGGTTGAGGAGCAGCCTCCAAAATATCATCATTCAATAAAGGGGCTGGCTGAGTAACCGTTTTTTCTAAAGCACTCGGTGAAGAAAAATTCGCCGGAGTTGGCGCGGGAGATTGCTTTATCTCTTCAGAAGAACTGAAAACCGCAGGCGGCTGTTTCTTAGCTAACGAAAAAGGGGCAGTATCAGTGGCTAGGTTTTTTTTTTCGACAGGCGATGACGAGACCGGTGGCTCATCATTGAACAAAGTTAAATCAAAATCGTCTTCAGTGTTTTCGTCAAATTCTTCAATCTCTTCGTCAACCTCTTCTACTTTGCTTAATTCGGGACGTTTAGTTTCGGAAACTGGCGTAGCAACATTTGCAACCGGCATCGATTGAGGCGTTTCAGTCGCATCAGCGGTTAATTCCAACAACGGCGAATCAGGAATAATGGTACGACCCATTTCCGCAACTTTAGTCCAGAACGCAACATTAGATTGCTTACCTTCATTAGCTAATTGCTGTACATAATCTTCAAAGGCTTTACTATTTTCATTGGCACAGAAAATTTCCAACAATTTAAGTTTGCATTCATTACGCGCCGGCTGATCGATAATCGCTTGACGAATCAACTCTTCAGCTTGTTGATAACGACCATATGCTAAATAAACATCAGCTTCTGAAATTGGATCCACTTCATCTTGATCGACTTCGAAAGCATCAAAATCATTATCATCGCTCAAGAATGAGCTTTCACCGCCAAACATAAATGAAGAATTGCCTTCATCAATCCCCGCTACTGAAAATTCATCTTCGTCATCCGGTAAATTAATTTCGCTGGATTCACTGAGCATACTTTCCACTTCAGTAGTGGGTTTTTCTGCATGTTTTTTACGCCATAACAACCACCCCCATACCGCCAATAACGTGGTAAGCAAACCCGCCACCGCTAAATTGTAGGGTTCTAACAAAGTATCAACCAAACTCTCTTCTTCTTCAGTCGGCTCAACCACTGCCGGAGACGGCGGCGTAACCACTTGTACATTAATCGGTGGCGTGACTGCTGGCGGCGGTACTGGATGAGCTAGTGCCGCCGCTTGATCCTTTTTTCTTGCTTCCTCATTTTGAGTTCTCAGGTCTTGTTGGTATTTCAAAGCTGCAGCTTCTTGTTGAGCCTTTAATTCCTGCTCATGCTTTAATGTTGCCTCTTCAGCTTGACGTTTTAACTCCTGTTGTTGTTTAACTATAGCCGCTTCTTGTTGAACCTTTAATTCTCGCTCATGTTTAAGTCTTTCAGCCTCCAAATCCGCTGCATGATTTGCGGCTATTCTAGCAGCCTCTTCTTTAGCTTTAGCCTCCTGTTCCTTTTTTGCTTTTTCCGCAGCTAACTTAGCTTGTTCAGCTTGCTGAACTGCTTTAAGTCTTTCGTTTTCTAAACGCGCTTTATCCGCTGCGGCTTTAGTTTCAACCTCTTTTACTTTTTGTTCAGCCGCTTTTTTTTCAGCTTCGATTTTAGCTTTTTCTGTCGCTAATTTTTCAGCTTCAGCCTTAACTGCCTGTGCCGTAGCCTCAGTTTTAGCTTTTTCTGTAGCCAGTTTATCCGCTTTAATTTTATCGGCTTTAGCGATTTCATCGGCAATTCTTTTAGCTTCAGCTTGGGTTTTAGCCTGTTCATCAGCAATTCTCGCCTTTTCTGCCGCAGCAGCTTTATCTGCTTGTTCTTGTTTAACTTTTTCGGCCTCTTTAGCCTTAGTTTCCTGTTCAGCCTTTATACGATCAGCTTCAGGCTTAGGTTTAGCCTCCTGAGCCGCTTTATTACGCGCAAAAAACTCTTCATTTTTCCGACGCTTAATTTCCTCAGGAGTCAACGGTTTAGCGGCTTCAGCGGTTACTGGAGGTGTCGCCGAAGCAACAGGAGGAGTAGCTGGGGTTGTAGCCGGAGCGGGAGTTGTCGCCGGTGCAGGCGTAGTTGAACCAGCCGCCGCTTGAGAAGCCGCTTTATTACGATTATAAAATGCCTGTAATTTTTGCCGCTTAATTTCCTCTGGTGTCAATTGAGCAGTACCTGTTGCACTACTAGGCGCAGCCGCTGTGGTCGAAGGCGCAACTACTGGTTTTGTCGCCTCACCGCCTTTAGCATTACGCAATTCTGCCAACTGTTTAGTTAATGCAGCTAATTGTTTACTTTGGAAATCAAATTGCTGTTTATAAATTTCCAATTGAGAATTAGATTTTTTGAGCTTAATTTGTAAATCTTGATTTTCATTGGTTAATTTTTTCGCACGATCCTGATCCTGCGCCGTGACAGCCGCCATTGCTGACGGAGTCACTTCGGTATTTTTAGCTAATTTCGTTTCGTGTGGCGGCGGAGTAATGCGTAACCGCGTCACTACCGGTTTAGACTTAATCTGCTCCTGCCGACCTTTTACCCATTCTTGCTCGGATTTTGGAGAAACTTTAGGTGGCAAAATATGAGTTCTGGCAATAATGGTCGGCGGTTTAGATTTTTTAACCACAACTGGCGGAAAAATCTTCTGTAAATCCTTTTGATTCGGAATTTTTAAAAGTTGTCCCGCTTTCAACGCATGAATATCATTATTAGCAAACGCTTGCGGATTCAATTTATATAACGCATACGCCATTTGCTTATTAGAAATTTTATGCGTTTTATTCACCTCAGCGGCGATCTCCTCGAGTTTAGTTTTGGCTGAAGTCGGTCCGTATTCATGAGAATTTTTCACCACTGTGGGTTTATTAACCACTGTCGGTGGTGGGGGAGTTACCACTGGCATTACGGGTGGCGGTTGTGGGATTGCCCCGTCTTTATCCACTAAATCGACATTAACTGGATTAGGTTCAACCGCCGTAACAGAGGGTGCAGACTCAGCCCCACCATCTTTATCTATATCAGGATTAGAAACAGACTGGGGAGTTGCCAATGGCGGTAATTCAGGCGTAATCGGTTTAGCTTCTGCGATTTTTTCTGGAGCTTGAGAGTCATCCTCAGGCAAAGGAGGCGTGCTTATAATTTCGCCATCTTTATCATTTTCCGCTTCAGTATTCGTTGGCGTTGACTCGTTTAACGTAGGCACAACCACCGATTTACTCGAACTATCGGTTAATTCCGGTTTAACTTCAGCCTCAAGTTTGGGTTTTGATTCTTCCGTAGCCACTTCAGGCTCAATTTTAGCTTCGGTTATCTCATTTTTAGCCACTTCTTCGGCAGCTGGAGCGGGGGCAGATTCCAAAACCGGTGTAGATTCAAATTCAGCCACAGGAGTTGGTTTAGATTCAGCAACGACTTTTTTAGCTTTTGAAGATTTAGCCGCTTTAGCCACCGGCGCGGCTTGAGTCTGTGGATAACTGTCGGGAGGATCCAATAAAACGGTAAATTCTCGATACACATTTCCATTGGGCCAGGTGACTTCCAGCAATAAATCCAAAAACGGTTCTTTTAAAGGTTCTTTTGAACTGAGTTTTATCGTTGAACCTTGAACGTGAAAATGAATTTTGGATAAAAAATAACTCCAAGGAATCCCAGCCTCATCAAATTTATCAACTGGTGCTAACCGTACTTTGACTCCTGAAATATCCTCACCTTCAGATACAATTAATGGAATTTCCGCTTTTAAATTCTGATTAAGGGCAGAGTGCAATTTAATATCGCCAATTCCTAAACCAAAACTACTGATTGGAATCCATAACGATAGTGCTGCTACAGCCTTAGTCAAATTGCGCACTTTGCTCTCCTTCAAATGTTTCACCACAGTCTTTTACCGCGCATAGTCAAAATATTGAGCTTAATCTTAGCTTAGATGTAATTTTTTACCAGTAATTCGGCAATTTGAATACTATTCAATGCTGCGCCTTTACGCACGTTATCTGAGACTACCCATAAATTTAATCCCAATGGATGAGAAATATCCTCACGAATACGTCCTACATAAGTTGCATCATGATTTGCCGCCTCCGTCACTGCGGTGGGATAACCGCCATTCACTCGCTCATCGATTAAAATGACACCGGGAGCGTGACGTAATAATTCACGCGCTTGTTCAGCGGTGATTTTTTGTTTAGTTTCGATATGTACCGCTTCGGAATGTCCAAAAAAAACCGGAACGCGCACCGCCGTTGCATTCACTTTAATGTGAGAATCACCCATAATTTTTTGCGTTTCCCAAACCATTTTCATTTCTTCTTTGGTATAACCATTTTCCATAAAAACATCGATTTGTGGTAATACATTAAAAGCAATTTGTTTAGGATAAACGGTGGATTGAATGGGTTTTGCATTTAATAAATGCGCAGTTTGAGTTGCCAATTCTTCAATCGCTTCTTTTCCGGTTCCCGAAACCGCTTGATAAGTCGCCACATTAATTCGCGTAATTCCCACCGCATCATAAATGGGTTTTAACGCGACTAACATTTGAATCGTAGAACAATTCGGATTGGCAATAATGCCGCGATTTTTATAATCGGCAATTTTTTCTGGATTCACTTCAGGAACAATTAAAGGAATATCGTCGTCATAGCGAAATTGCGAGGTATTATCAATCACCACACAGCCCGCCGCCGCCGCTTTAGGCGCGTAGATTTCAGAAATTGCAGCACCGGGTGAAAATAGTCCAATTTGTGCTTTAGAAAAATCAAACGTTTCTAAATCCTCAACTTTTAATGATCTTCCTTTAAAATCAATGCGTTTTCCTACAGAACGACTGCTGGCTAAAGCATAAACTTCTCCGACGGGAAAATTGCGTTGTTCTAAAATATCCAACATCGTTTCACCAACTGCGCCGGTCGCACCAACCACTGCAATATTGTACATTTTACTCATTATGACCTCTTAATTTAATCCTGCGATTATCGCATCACCCATTTCTACCGTACTGACTTTAATCATCCCTTCCGAATAAATATCAGAGGTACGCTTATTGGCATTTAAAGCACGATTTACTGCCAATTCAATACGCTCGGCAGCTTCACTTAAATTAAAAGTATAACGTAACATCATCGCAACCGATAAAATCGTTGCAATTGGATTGGCAATACCTTTGCCAGCAATATCCGGAGCAGAACCGTGAATTGGCTCATACATACCTTTTCCAGTTTCATTTAAAGAAGCAGAAGGTAACATGCCAATTGAACCGGTCAACATGGCCGCCGCATCCGACAAAATATCGCCAAATAAATTAGAGGTTACGATTACATCAAATTGTTTGGGCGCACGCACTAATTGCATTGCAGCATTATCAACATACATATGGGATAATTCTACGTCCGGATAATATTGATTTAATTCCGTCATTATTTCACGCCATAATTCAGTACATTCCAAAACATTTGCTTTATCGACTGAACACAATTTTTTATTTCTTTTTTGCGCAATTTTAAAAGCGGAATGTCCAATTCGGCGGATTTCTGATTCTGAATACACAGCGGTATTAAATCCTTGTCGTTCTCCATTTTCTAATAATCGAATGCCGCGCGGTTGACCAAAATAAATCCCGCCAGTTAATTCGCGCACAATCATCAAATCTAATCCAGAAACTAATTCTGCTTTTAAACTCGAGGCATTCGCTAATTGTGGATATAAAATCGCCGGACGCAAATTAGAAAATAAATTTAACGTTGAACGTAATCCCAATAAACCTTTTTCCGGTCTTAATGCAATTTCTAATGATTCCCATTTTTTGCCGCCGACTGCGCCTAATAAAATCGCATCAGCCGCTTTTACTAAATCAATCGTTTGCTGTGGAAACGGTGAGCCATAAACATCATAGGCCGCGCCGCCAATTAAACCGTTTTCAAATTCTAATTCCAAATTCATTTGTGAATTTAATACGTTTAAAACTTTCATAGCTTCCGCCATAATTTCGGGACCAATTCCATCACCGGCTAACACTGCAATTTTTTTTGTCATTATTTACACCTGTTACTTTTTACACTAAAAATTCTGTCAATTATTCTGCTAATTGATTCACCATATTAACCAAAATAGAAACGATTTTTTCTGGCTGATTAATATAATATTCTTTTAAATCAAGATAAACTTGATTATGTTTTATTTAAAATTTTTTATTCTTTTTAGGCATTTTGAGCAATCATCGCTAACAAAATACCGATAATTTTATTAGGAGGTTCAATGAAATAATTATCTAAATCAATGAATACCATTGAATCTTTCATTTTTAAAAACTTCCAAGTTGATCCTGTTGTCACAACGCCATAAAGCGTTTGAATCGTGTGATTATTTTCAGTTTCATTAAATAATTTAGCCGCCACCATTTCTGCAATACATTGTCCAATACCGGCAATAATATTTTCATTTTTTGCTTCAACAATAGCGATAATCGGACTTTCTAAAAATAATTGTTCTTGTGATGCACTGATAATAAAATCACAAAAACCATTTAGCCCTTTTTCTTTATTTACATTAAATTCAATTCCTGAAAATAAGCTAATTTTATGTTTTAAAATTTTTCTTAATTCTACCAAAATGGGCGAAATAATTAATTCGGAACGCGCTTTTTCAGTATTCATAGCATCCGCTAAGGGAATATTCTCGGCTAAAATCTCTTTCAAAATAGGCGAAATTTCAATCGGTTGAATATCAAAAAAAAGACGGCGATTTTCAGATAACTGAATATCAAGCAATTGTTTTACTTTTTTTAGATCAAAGTCGCTGTAAGCCATTTTTATTCGTAAGTTAAATTAATTATATATTCGGATTTTTGATTTACTTATTTCAATTATGATTGAGAAATAATCAATTGAAAAATTCCTAAAATAGCAGCTAAATCATTTAGAAAAAAACGTTGCGTATCAATCAACACACAACCCTCTATTAATTTCAAAAAATGCCATTCATAACCATTCGTTACACAGCCAAACATTAAATCAGTTTTGATTTCGCTTTGTTGATTAAATAATAAAGCGGCGAACATTTCGGCAGCACATTGTGCAAAACCTTCTTCAATACTACGATTTTTTGCTTCAACTACACAACAAATTGGGGCGCACATTTCCACACTATCCGCAATTGCGGTTAAAATAAAATCACAAAAACCATTTAAACCATTTCGATGAGTTTCTAACATTACTCCTGAAAAGACGCTGATATTGTCAACATGAGTACGTTTAACTTCTTTTAATATTGGTGTAATTAGAAATTCTGATTTAGCTTTTTCCGTAATTAAGCTGTAATAAGCTTGCGCTTCACTAATATCATCCATTAATTTCTGCGATGGATTAATCGGATTGATAACATGAAATAAATTTTGTCGTTTATGGGTGATGCCTAATTCAACGGTTAATTTTTGTAAAGAGGTGTAATCGGAATAAGCCATAATCAACAGCCTTTAAATTAAGAGAAAACAAAAACGCGAAAGGGTTTAATACTTTTAAGTTTGGTGATGGATTTTGTTGTCACTCTACTCATATTACGAGTTGTGCTATGGGATAGCTGGCAATAATAAAAATTGATTATAAACTTCCCTTGCATAAAGCTCTCCAAAGCGACTCATTCTATAGAGATATATAAGGCTTGCTTCTAAAAGCATAAAACTAACGAACCAATAATTTAAAGATTGAATGACAAATACAATTGATAATGTCAGTGTAGCTGAACAAAGCCCTCGATTTAACCCATAGTTCCCATTAAAAATATCAGCTCTATTAGATTTTCCATTATTTTCCACATCAGAATAAATTTGTCGAAAAATAGGAAACCAATCTTTTTCTGTTAAAGTCGAAAGGGGTTGTAAAATTATGCCTAACCGTGATGGTATAAGAGTTTCAATTTTGGTAATCTGCGAAGAAGTTAATAATTTCGGCGATGAACCAATCACCCAATTAGATGGCATTCCATGATTTAATTTCCAATAAGCTTTTTCAATAAAATTT
>JBEEJU010000071.1:0-4491 GCA_041169045.1 Pseudomonadota bacterium | reverse complement strand
AATCGTATTTTTCAAGGTTCGCTGTTTAATCATAAAGAGAAAAAAATAAAAAAGTCAGTTTGTCTATAAGCACAGTGTCGAGATCAACAACTCACCGAAAAAATGGTTTGATATTAATCAGCTTGGCGACGCAAAAAAGCTGGAATATCTAAATAATCCAAATCCATTCCTGCTTCTTTTTTAGCAGTGGCTGCAAAACGATTTTCGCGAGATTCGGTTTTATTTTTGCGCATAACGGTTGGTTTTTCTAAAACATCAAAATTAATTTCTCCGGCGGTGGCTTTTTGCACCAATTTAACCGGTGAAGCCGCAGTGGTAGCCGAAGCCGTTTGTGATGGCTGCCCCATTCCGGTGGCGACTACGGTCACTTTAATTTCATCGCCTAAATCCGGATTGATTGCAGTGCCAATTTTCATATCGGCAAATTCCGAAGCAAAAGCGTGCATAATGTTGCCGACTTCATTGAATTCGGTTAAATCCATATCAGCCGCCGTGATATTGACTAAAATACCTTTAGCACCTTGCAGACTAATATCTTCTAATAATGGACAGGAAATCGCTTTTTCAGCGGCAACTCGCGCTCGATTTTCCCCCGAAGCTGAACCCGTCCCCATAATTGCCGCGCCCATATTAGACATCACCGTGACTACGTCAGCAAAATCCACGTTGATTAAGCCAGGGTGAGTAATTAATTCGGTGATTCCTTTGACAGCATCTAATAAAACATCATTCGCGGCTTTAAAAGCATTAATCAACGACAAATTATTTCCTAACACCGGCAATAATTTTTGATTCGGAATAATAATTAAAGAATCAACATATTTTTCCAATTCTTTAATCCCGGCAGCAGCCACTGCAATTTTCTTTTTACCCTCAAAATCAAAAGGTTTAGTCACAACAGCTACGGTTAAAATCCCCAATTCTTTCGCAATTTGCGCTATCACCGAAATAGCTCCAGTGCCTGTTCCACCGCCCATTCCGGCAGTTAAAAACACCATATCCGCACCGCTAATCACTTCACGAATTCGATCTTTATTTTCTTCAGCCGCCATTTTGCCAATTTCAGGTCGAGTGCCTGCACCCAAACCTTTAGTTAATTCTACGCCTAGCTGAATAATGGTATCGACACTTAAGCGGCGCAAAGCTTGAGCATCGGTATTGGCACAAATAAATTGTACCCCTTCAATTTGTTTATCGACCATATGGTTGACTGCATTGCCACCACCCCCACCAATGCCGATGACTTTGATAACGGCATTTTCACTGCATGTATCGACTAATTCGTATTTCATCATTTTAATCGCCGCCCCTAATTATTCATTATCATTATTAAAAGTTCCCCTGAAACCAGTGTTTAATCACTGAAAACAAGCCCGGGGTTTCTTCCCGACCTGCACTAAGACCGCTATGATGTTCGCGCCCATAAAGCAATAAACCTACGCCGGTTGAGTAAATTGGGTTTTGCACCACGTCGGTTAATCCAGCAACATATTGTGGGAAACCAATTCGCACTGGAATATGAAATATTTCCTCAGCTAATTCCGTCAACCCCATCACCTTAGAACTGCCACCGGTTAATACAATCCCAGCGGCAATCAAATCCTCAAAACCACTACGACGTAATTCTGCTTGTACCAATAACATTAATTCTTCGTAACGTGGTTCTACAATTTCGGCCAAACTGTGTACTGAAATTTTACGCGATGATCGTTCACCAATACTAGGGACTTCAAATAGTTCTTCATCACTGGCTAATTGAATTAATGCACACGCATGTTTGCATTTGATCAATTCTGCATTTTTAGTCGGAGTACGCAAAGCCACTGCAATATCATTGGTGACTTGATCGCCAGCAATCGGAATAACCGCCGTATGTTTAATCGCGCCTTTAGAAAAAATCGCAATATCAGTAGTGCCACCGCCGATATCAATTAAACATACCCCTAAATCTTTTTCATCTTCAGTAAGCACTGAAGTACAAGAAGCGAGTTGTTCCAACACAATATCTTCGACTTCTAAACCACAACGACGAATACATTTCACAATATTTTGTGCAGCACTGACACTTCCCGTGACCATATGAACTTTGGCTTCTAAACGAATGCCAGACATGCCTATGGGTTCTTTAATACCATCTTGTTGATCAATCACAAATTCTTGCGGCAGAATATGTAGAATTTTTTGATCAGCAGGAATCGCCACCGCACGCGCAGAATCAATCACTCGATCAATATCGTATTGACGGACTTCTTTATCTTTAATAGCGACAATTCCATGTGAGTTTAAACTACGAATATGACTACCCGCAATTCCCGCATAAACTGAACGAATTTGACAACCAGCCATCAATTCAGCCTCTTCAACCGCTCGTTGAATTGAATGCACCGTAGACTCCAAATTAACCACCACGCCTTTTTTGAGTCCACGAGAAGGGGCGGTGCCAATACCGATAATTTCTAAATCACCGCCATAACTATACTCGCCTACAATTGCGGCAACTTTAGATGTCCCTATATCTAATCCTACTATTAAATTACGATCTGATTTTCTCGCCATATTGCCTACTTCTGGTTAAGCATGTCATTTTCTATTTGGGTGCTAGTGATATTCATTTTGTGCAGTATGGCTGTGCCATTGAGTAGGTTCACGACCCGGTTTCCAAGTAACGGCGTAACCGTTTGGATAACGTAAATCAACCACTGCGATTGCATGGAAACGCTCTGAACCTAAAATCGGTATCGTGTTTAGAAAGTGCTGCAATTTCTGCAAAGGGTCTTTACGACCTAATTTTAAATTTATCTCAGCATTGAGAATCACAGTCCAGGCCCGCCGATCATTTACGATTAATTCTGTTAAATTCAACGATTGAGTCGCCAACAGTGTTTGTAGTTGAATCATAAATTCTACCAATTTTTTTTCTTGACCTATCGGCCCATTTAATAGCGGTAATTTATTAAATTTTGCCAAATTCGTTGGCATAAATAAATCACCTTGTGCATTCAATAAACCGATTTGTTGCCACCGCGCGACGGGATATTGTTCAACCACGCGGATTTCAAGCGTATCTGGCCAGACGCGTTTCACCTCAGCTTCCGCAACCCAAGCCAAATTCAGTAGTGAATGCTGAATAATTTGTACGTCCGCGTTTAAAAAACCATTCATCACTTGAGATAAAATCGCTTGCTGGATCGTTTCTTTGGTTAAATATTGAAAAGTTCCTTCAATACGCACATAGCGAATCGGTAAAATATCTGCACCTTGAGCTTTTAATTCTATCCAGCTTTGCCATACTCCGATAAACAGTAGCGTGCTGATCAACAGCCACACTAAAGCTGAATTTTTCATGTTATCAATTAAAGCTGGTTTCCAAAATTCGCCACACCAATTCGCCAAAATCGATACCGGCTTTAGCGGCTGCCATTGGAACTAAACTATGATCAGTCATACCCGGAACCGTATTGACCTCAATTAATTGCGCTTGATTTTGCTGATCGATAAAGACATCCACTCGCCCCCAACCTTTCACGCCCAACGTATTAGCTGCAATCAAAGCCAATTTCTGTAGCCGTTGTTCCTCTACTATTGATAAACCACAAGGACAATGATACTGAGTTGTGCTTGCTTGATATTTAGCCACATAATCGTAAAAAGGTTGATCGGTTTGTAGGCGAATCACTGGCAAAGCCAGGCCGTCTAAAATACCAACCGTATATTCATCACCATGCACCCATTGTTCAACATAGACTTCAGAACCATAACGTTGGGCTTCTACCACAGCTTGATATAGTTCTTGCAAAGTATGAGCTTTATTCATCCCTATACTAGAACCTTCACTCGCTGGCTTAACCATTAAGGGTAAACCTAATTGCTGAATACAATCTGATAATTGATCTGAAGAATCTATTTTAATCCAAGCTGGCGTTGGTAAATTTTGTCCGCGCCAGCACAATTTGGTTTTTAATTTATCCATAGCTAAAGCAGAGGCTAATACGCCACTGCCGGTATAAGGAAGTTGTAATAATTCAAGTAATGCCGGCAATATTCCATCTTCACCGCCGCGACCATGCACACAATTGAAAGCGCGGTCAAAAGAGTGATTGTGCAACGCGGTTAATGGATTATCGCCAATATCAACGGCAACTGCATCAACTTGTTGTTGACATAAAGCCTGCAATACAGCTTGACCACTGCGTAAAGAAATGTCTCGCTCAGAAGCCATACCGCCCATCAGTACAGCGACTCGACCAAAAGCTTTCGCATCAGTGATTTTGATTGGTTTTATCATTTATTTGATTCCTACTTTACACACTTCAGTTTGCAATTTTACGCCTTGTTGCAAAGCGACTTGTTGTTGTACATATTCAATCAATTGTTCAATATCAGCGGCAGTTGCCGTTCCCAGATTGACAATAAAATTCGCATGTTTTTCTGAAACTTTTGCACCACCTATTGTATAACCTTTTAAGCCACAACATTCAATCAATCGTGCTG
>JBEEJU010000070.1:0-5507 GCA_041169045.1 Pseudomonadota bacterium | reverse complement strand
TTTTCAGAAATCGAACTCGAAGATTGGTTGTCAACTCAAGGCGTTCAATCATTGAATTCCGCTTTACGAATCGAGCGATTATATGCTGATATTTCATTTACCAATCAATGGCAATTACGCGCAGGGAAATTTTTGACTCCATTCGGTTTATGGAATGTAATTCACGCCGCGCCTTTAGTGTGGACAACGACCAGACCTTTGGTGACTGAAGAGCATTTATTTCCGTCTCACGTTAGCGGATTTATGTTAGTGCATCATTTGGCAATCGCTGAACAAAATGTGGATATTTCATGGTTTATTGATCAATCTTCTTGGTTAGACCCGCGTAAAGATAGGTGGGATTTTGATCATGCGTTTGGCGCGCGACTGAATTATGAATGGGATACGCATTTTCAATTCGGATTATCGTATTTGACTTTCAAAAATTATGCCAAAGAGGAAAATTCTGATTTTTTAAAAACGGATAAACCTGAAAAACCAGATGTATTTTCACCTCATTCATCAGCAATTTTACCGCCGCCACAGAATATAGCGGCCACAAAATCATTACCGAAAAAGAAAGCCAATTTTCTAGAACGGCAACATTTGCTTGGATTGGATATGTTGTGGAAATATCAAGGTTATGAATTACAAGCAGAATTTAGCTATCGTTTTGCTGATCAGGATCAAGGTCAAGAAAAGAATGCCTATTTGCAAACGGTGATTCCCCTTGTGCCAACATTATTCGCGATTGGACGTTATGAATATTCTTCAGGCGACCATTTAACCGATGATGATTTAGTTGCGCACCAATTGCATATGGAAATTATTGGAATGGCTTGGCGACCTTATCCCCCTTTGATTGTAAAAGGAGAATACCGTTTTAGTGATGATAATCATGGAGTTGCTCCCAGAGGTTTATTTGCATCAGTGTCTTTATTTTTTTAACAATGTGTCGGCTGATTTCGATTTTTTTAACGATAGCATTGATGTTACCTTCAGTGCGTGCTGATCGAGTTGCTGTGATTATGGCGAAAGATAATCGTGATATTAACTTATCTTTCAAAGAGTTACAAAATATTTTTCGGCGTAAAGTTTTGGTGAATGCGAACGGACAAGCTTGGATACCCTTGAATTTAACCGCTAATCATGTTTTAAGGATCGCCTTTGCCCAAAAGTTGTTTGATCAACCGCCAGAAGCAATGGAAAACTACTGGAATGAGCTGTATTTTCAAGGCATTATGCCACCCTATGTGGTTGATTCTGAGGAGGCGATGTTGCGCTTTGTGAGTAATACGCCCGGGGCGATTGGTTATGTTTTACCATGTCATCTTGATAACCGCGTTCAAGTTGTGGCTAATTTAAAAGTGAATGAACCGGTTGAACAAGGCTGTAATGCGGTCATACCTTAGCAGCGATTTTTGTACTAAGTAAAAATACTTAAATTATTAGATATTCCTATTTTAAAATCCTCCCCTTTAATAAAGGGGGTTAGGGGGGGATTTTACAATAGCCGATAATTTTCGATTAATTACTTAAAAAATAGTTAGCTCCAATCAAGTTATTTATAGAAAATCAATAATCAGTTAAAGGATTGATTATTTGCCGAATTTATATAAAGATATAATTGTGAATTTAGCTTATTGATGTACTTTTAATTTTAAAATGGTGGAATTATAGTTTGCATTAAATCTTATTGTTGTATGTTAAAACTCAGAAATTTATTGCAGACTGTTTGTAATACAAATCCGCATCTATTGGTTAAATTCACTGAAAATCGTAATTCACCTAATTGATGCAACAAGAGGATAAAAAAATGCGTTATTTTAATCAGAATCAAATTTCGTTAGCTACGCCATCTTTGACCTTTACTAAACGAAGTCTATACAGTCTTGTGGGAATGTTCAGTTTAATCATCAGCCATCAGGCTAATGCTCATCCTGAACACGTCAATATTTTAAAAGAGTGGTGCAGTGAAGCGGGCAGAACAGCACCCACTTTTAGTTCCGATGTGTGTAGCACTTGTCACAACACCAGCAATTACAAGTTTTCAACAGCTAATAAAGAGGCTTTTTCAACAAAAAATCTCGATCCGTTTTGTCCATCAGCAAATCCGACTGTTTCGGTATATGAGTGGCGCGATCCCAAAGTTCCACCAGTCTCAAGTTCCAGAGTTCATAACATTGAATTGGTCGCTCAAGAAAAGCAAATTGCGATTGCTGCTGGAGTGAGTCAACAGCTTTGGACATTTAACGGTACAGCCCCCGGTCCGGTGATTCGGGTACATTTAGGCGATACCATTAGAGTTCATTTAGTTAATCCAGCGACCAACAAGTTATCGCATTCAGTCGATTTTCATGCTAGTGAAATGGCTTGGAATATGGGCGGGATGACTTCCATTAAACCGGGTGAAGAGAAATTTTTTGAATGGAAAGCGAACTATGCAGGAGTATGGATGTATCACTGCGGTACACCGCCTACGTTACATCATATTGCCAGTGGTATGTATGGCATGGTGATTGTTGAACCTAAAGGTGGATTAGCACCGGTAGATCATGAATTTGCTTTAGTACAAAGTGAGTTTTACACCGGTTCTGAGGGCGGTATAACCAGTCTTGCTCGTGCGGCTAAAGGTAATGCAAGCCCTAATTATGTAGTTTTTAATGGGGTTGCTTTTCAATATAAAGACCATCCCATCGAAGTAGCTACTGGGAAAAAAGTGCGCTTTTTTGTGTTAAACGCAGGACCCAGTCAAGACAGTGCTTTTCACATTGTCGGTACTATTTTTAATCGAGTGATTAAAGAAGGTGTGCAGCTCAGTCCGTCAAATACTGGAGGATATGGTTCTCAAGCAGTGGATTTAGCTCCGGCACAGGGCGCAATTATCGAGCTGACTACTGCTGAAGATGGGCTTTACCCTATCGTCACTCATGCCTTTAATTATGTCGGTTTAGGTGCAATGGGTTTGCTTAAATCAGGTGATGGCGATCCTAGTCATTAGTATAAACAAATTATAAAAGCTCTCTTAATCCCGCAAAAATTGTCTGAACTAACAATTTTGTCATACTAAATTTGCAGGCTAAATAAAATAGTAGTCGATTTTAGTTATAAAAAATTTCTGCTTTAATTAGTTAAAAATCAATTAGTTAATTAAATATTTTAGCTTTGGCATTGTAACTGCTATAACAAGATTAAAGTTATTTTTCATGAATAACTAATCGCCTAACGATGATCACAAATCGTTAAGACCTTTTAATTTATATGGTATAAGTTTAACAATGGCAATTTTTAATAAAAATCAAACAGCTCAAACTACAAACGGTATGACAATCATCGATACCCCAGCTCCGGCAATCGATTTTTTGGGGACGCTGAGTAACGATTATTTAGAAGGTACTGAGGCTAATGACAATTTTGCGGGTATTGAGGGCGATGATACTTTAGAAGGGGAAGAAGGCAATGACAGCCTTTCCGGTGGTGAAGGGATCGATCATTTATTCGGTGGCGAAGGGGAAGATGTACTCGATGGAGGTGATGATGATGACGTTTTGGAAGGTGGAGAAGGTAAGGATTTACTGATAGGGGGTGAAGGCAGTGACCAACTTATAGGCGGTATGGGTGAGGATTACTTAACCGCTGGTGAAGGGAATGATGTGGTTGACGGCGGTGAAGATGATGACAACATTGATGGCAATGAGGGAAATGATGAATTATTCGGCAATAGTGGCGATGATGAATTGAGTGGCGGTATAGGCGACGATCATTTAGATGGTGGAGAAGGTGACGACGAGTTAAAAGGCGAAGATGGCAACGATTATTTGCTGGGTAATTTAGGAGATGATCAGTTAGCTGGTGGTTTAGGCAATGATTTTTTAGACGCTGGCGTTGGGGAGGATGTTATCAACGCCGATCAAGGAGATGATATTGCCAATGGTGGTTTAAGTCATGATGTCATTCATGGTGGAGGCGGTAACGATTTATTAAATGGTGGCGCAGGTAATGATCGCTTATTTGGCGAAGCTGACAATGACTCACTACTGGGTGGATTAGGTGATGATAGTTTGGAGGGTGGTGAAAGTGACGATTATATCCATGGTGGTCAAGGTCAAAATTTACTCAATGGTGGTGAGGGTAATGATCAGTTAATTGCTGGTAGAGGTGATGACAGTTTAAATGGCGGTCAAGGAGTCGATATTTTAACGGGTGACAACGGTAATGATGTTGAGACCGGTGGTTCTGGCGATGATATTTTAAATGGCGGTCGCGGCGAAGATTTATTAATCGGAGGATCAGGTCACGATTATGAATTAGGTGCTCAAGGTAATGATAATTTGATCGGACAAAATGGTAACGATACTTTAGACGGTGGACTTGGTAGCGATTGGTTAACCGGTGGGCAAGGTAAAGATAGTTTTGTGTTCAATACTTTGAGAGGCGTTGATCAGATTAGTGATTTTGTAACCGGACAAGATTGTTTACAACTAAGTCACAATGTATTTACGGAATTAGCCGTAGGTATGGTAAGCGATGAGGTATTTCATAGTGAAGCAGGCTTGATAGCTGCCGAAGACAGTGAAGATTATTTAAGTTACAACACCGATACCGGCACTTTATATTACGACGCTGATGGCAGTGGTTCTTTACCCAGTTTGCCGATTGTTGTGTTGGGCAGCAGTGTTGAGTTGAATGTAAACGATTTAATGGTTATTTAAAGCTTCAAGGGATTAAGCGTTTTAGAGCTATAAGATTGGTGGTTTGACTGAGTATATTAACATTGTTCTATAAAGAATTATTTTTAACTAATTGTTTTATAAGTAAATTTTTTATGGTTCAAATATTGCTTTAGCTAAGAAAGTCGTACTATTACTTAATTTGGAAATATCCATGAAAAAAAACACTTTAACTTTGCTATCAATATCTGTTTTATCTGTTTTTGCGCACAATCTATATGCTCTAGGATTTAATCGTCCTGAAGCCAACCGGATGGATCCAACCACTGGATCGCTAGTCCGAGAGTATGTTGAAGGAGCAGCCCATGAATTTCATTTAGACGTGAATCATAGTTGTGAATATCGTAATTACGACATGATCAAGGCTAAACCCATGCCGACTAATGCGGTATTAGCCATTTTGCCTAGCGCGCCGATAGAAGCTTTTGATGTGTTGAGTGCAACTAATCCTGATGGTACGCCGGTATTAAAAGCAAACGGTAAAGCCGGCTTGCGCGTTGATACCAGTATGACGGTTGCTGATGTATTTTGGTCGAACTTTACTGATCAAACTGATGGCGTGACCAAAATTATTGTACCAACTGGACCTTTGTACAATTTACGAACAGCGACCAATCTTGATTTTAAAATCAAAAGTTATTGGGAAAATATTGGCACATATGGGCATCACGGTCGTCCTCAAATTGATTCAGTCAGTGCAGCTTATTGGTATGGCGGCAATTTAAATGAAGAGCAATACGGTGATTTAGAGTTTAGAGCCAATATTGCCAAATTGAAAGGTTGTGTTGCGAAAGTGAC
>JBEEJU010000069.1:0-2875 GCA_041169045.1 Pseudomonadota bacterium | reverse complement strand
ATTATTTTAGATGATAATACAATTTTAAGCGAGATTCCCGAATTGGCTTGGGAATATAAACTCGGTAATCGTTCTGCATTAGAATGGATATTAGATCAATATAAAGAAAAAACACCTAAAGATAAAACCATTGCCGAACAATTTAATAGTTATCGTTTTTCTGATTATAAAGAATTTGTCATTGATTTATTAATGCGAGTGACTACGGTCTCTATAGAAACGGTGAAAATTACAAATATTTTAATAACATTGGAATAAAAAATGTCAATTCAAGCGATTCAAAAATTCCATAATGAAATTGAAGCCATAAAAGTATTTAGTGGTGAAACTAAAGAGCAATCTACTAAAAGTATTTTTTTAAACTTACTCAATCATTATTGCAAAAAAAATAATTTATTAATTGTTAGCGAAATTTCAATTAAAAGCAAAAAAGGAACTGTGATTAGACCAGATGGAATTATCAAAAATAATTTACGTCTGAATTGTGGTTATTGGGAAAGTAAAGCGAATGTTGATTTAAATCAAGAAATTGATAAAAAAATTAATGCCGGTTATCCTTTAACCAATACTTTATTTCAGGATAATGAAACGGCTATTTTATATCAAGATGATAAGTTGTTATTAAAAGTTTCTTTAAATGATTATGCTGAATTTGATAAATTATTACAGCGATTTGTTGATTATGAAACTAAAGAAATTAAAGATTTTAATAAAGCTATTGAAAAATTTAAACAAGATTTACCCGATATTTTAATTGCATTACGCGAAAGAATTAATCAACAAGAAAAAACGAATGATAAATTTGTTCATTCGCGAAATAATTTATTTAAAATCTGTCAAAATGCGATTAATCCTGAAATTAAACTTTTAGAGATTAATGAAATGTTATTACAACATATTTTGACTGAAGAAATTTTTACTAGCATTTTTAGTAATGCCCAATTCCATCAAGAAAATAATATCGCTAAAGAACTTTATAAAGTCGAAAATACCTTTTTTACCGGAAGCACTAAACGTAATACTTTGGCGGATATTCAACATTATTATTCGGTTATTAAAATTTACGCTAACCAAATTACGAATCATCATGATAAACAAGATTTTTTAAAAGCGATTTATGAAAATTTTTATAAAGCTTATAATCCCAAAGCGGCGGATAAAATGGGGATTGTTTATACGCCAACTGAAATTGTGAAATTTCAAATTAAAAGTGTTGATTATTTATTAGCAAAACATTTTAAGAAAAAAACATTAATTACACAAAATGTAAAAATTTTAGACCCTTGCACCGGCACCGGAACTTATATTTGTGAATTAATTGATTATTTGCCCAAAAAATATTTACCCTATAAATTTAAAAATGATATTTATGCGAATGAATTAGGTTTATTACCTTATTATATTGCGAATTTAAATATTGAATATACTTATCAGCAAAGAATGGGGAATTATGTCGAATTTGAACATATTTGTTGGGTAGATACTTTGGATATTACGAATTTTATTAACGCGCCTTATCCGGAACAAATGACTTTAGAAGGAATTTCTGAAGAAAATACTAAACGAATTGAAAAACAAAATAAAGAAGAGATATCCGTTATTATCGGTAATCCTCCGTATAATGCGAATCAAATGAATGAAAATGAGAATAATAAAAATAGGCAGTATTTTGCGAGAGATGAAAATGGAAAAATCTTAAATTATGGTGGGGTTGACGGACAAATTAAAAATACTTATATCAAATATAGCACGGCACAAAAAACCAAACAATATGATATGTATAAACGGTTTATTCGTTGGGCATCAGATAGAATAGAGCAAAATGGAATTATTTGTTTTATTGTGAATCGTAGTTTTATTGATAAAAAACAAGATGATGGTTTTAGAAAATCTGTTTTACAAGAATTTGATTTTTGTTATATTGTCGATTTAGGTGGCGATATGCGTTTAAATACCGATAGTAATGATAATGTGTTTGGTATTACGATAGGCGTTGCTATTTTATTTTTAATTAAAAAATCAAATCATAGTAAACAATCAGAACTTTATTATTTTCGTTTTACAAATTGTAAAAATAAAGAAGAAAAATTAAATTTGTTGCATTTTGCCGAATTTGAAGAATTAGATTTTGATAAAATTATACCTGATGATAAAGAAAATTGGATTAATCAAACGGATAATGATTTTGAAAGTTTTTTAGCTTTATACGATAAAAATAATCAAGAAACTATTTTTAATTTAGCAACTTTAGGTGTTTCAACCAATCGAGATGATTGGGTTTATGATTTTTCAGAAAAAAATTTGTTAGCTAAAATTAAGTATTTTATTACAAATTACAATCAATTTATTAAAGACAAGGATTATAGTTGGAATATCTGTATAAAATGGAGTCGAGATTTAAAAGATAAATTTAATCAAGGAAAAAAGATAAAATATAATAAAAATTTAATAACATTAAGCAATTACCGACCGTTTGTTAAAAAATATTGGTATTATGAAAATATATTAACGGATAGATTTACTAAAAATCATATCAGTATGTTTGGAAATAAATTAAATAAATATAATCAACAAATTATGATTCGTTGTATAACTGCAGAGAATCTTGTTGTTCTTGCTAATCAAAATATTACTGATTTAAATTATTTAAAAATGGGCAATGGAGGCACTTTTTGTTTTCCTTTATATCTTTACGACACAAAAGATAATCTCCAAGAAAATATTACCGATTGGGCATTAAATCAATTTAAAAATTATTATGAAAATTCGGAGTACAGACTTAAGTCTGTAATCCAGAAAATAGATATATTTCATTATGTTTACGCCGTACTGCACAATCCACACTACCGCACCAAATACGAACTCAATTTAAAAC
>JBEEJU010000068.1:0-3093 GCA_041169045.1 Pseudomonadota bacterium | reverse complement strand
CTAAGTCGATGCGTTGTTTCTTAGATTTACGCGATCAAATGGCGAATAATAAAGATGGCTACACCCCTTATACACCATCTATTCCTATGTTATACGGTTTACGCAAAGCCTTAGATTTATTATTAACAGAAGGTTTAGAAAATGTTTATGCGCGACATTATCGTTTAGCCGAAGGGACTCGTAGAGCGATAGCCGCTTGGGGTTTAAAGTTGTGCGCCCAACCCGGATTTGAATCGAATACCGTTAGTGCAATTTTAGTTCCAGCGGATAAAGATGCTAGACACGTTATTGCTACCGCATTCCAAAAATACAATCTTTCTTTAGGCAGTGGCTTATCTGAAGTTGCTGGTAAAGTATTTCGCATTGGACATATGGGCGATATGAATGATGTCTCGATGTTAGGCGCGATTGCGGGTACTGAAATGGCGTTGCTTGATAATGGTTTTGAGATTCAAGCCGGCAGCGGAGTCGCGGCGGCTTTAGAATATTATCGCCAAACCGCTTAAAAATAATTGTGTTAAATCAGGAGATTGAATCATTATGAATACTGAAGCAAATCGTCCACCTTTACCGCCTTTTACCATTGAAACTGCGGCACAAAAAGTGCGAATGGCGGAAGATGCGTGGAATAGTCAAGACCCAGAGCGGGTTGCTTTGGCTTATACCGTCGATAGCGAATGGCGCAATCGTAGCGAATTTTTGCGGGGACGTGATGAAATTGTGGCATTTTTGCGTCGAAAATGGGCGCAAGAACAACAATATCGTTTAGTTAAAGAATTATGGGCATTTCATCAAAATCGAATTGCAGTAAGATTTGCTTATGAATGGCATAATGAACAAGGACAATGGTTTCGTTCATATGGCAATGAAAATTGGGAATTCAGTCCACAAGGATTCATGCAACGACGAATAGCCAGTATCAATGATTTAGCGATTACTGAATCAGAGCGTTTATTAAATTGGACTGTTAAACAAAAACGTCCAGAAGATTATCCGAGTTTATCTGCATTAGGTTTATAATGAGGGATAATTTATAAAACTTTTTAAGCCTAAAAGGTTAAAAAATTAAACGATTAAATGAATAATATTTAATCTATCATTTAAGAAAGACACTTTATCAATTTGGTTAAAGTGTCTTTTTTTATTTCTGAATATTAAGCTAAATAATTAAGAGAGGTTATTTAATGAAATTTGTAGATGAAGCCGATATTCGTGTCGAAGCCGGTGATGGTGGGAATGGGATAGCTTCTTTTCGCCGAGAAAAATTTATGCCTTGGGGAGGACCTGATGGTGGCGACGGTGGTGACGGCGGAAATGTTTATTTAGTTGCGGTTGAAAATGTCAATACGTTAGCGGATTTTCGCTACCATTCGGTGTATCGCGCTCAACGTGGACAAAATGGCATGAGTAGTGATTGTCGTGGAAAAAAAGGCGATTGTTGTTATGTACCCGTACCTTTAGGAACCATCGTTTATGAATTCGATACCGGAGAAAAAATGGGGGATTTAACCGTTGCTGGACAAACTTTGTTAGTCGCTAAGGGCGGATTTCACGGTTTGGGCAATACTCGGTTTAAAAGCAGCGTGAATCGCGCGCCACGTCAAACCACTAAAGGTAGTCAAGGTGAACATCGAAATTTACATTTGGAATTACGAGTGATTGCGGATGTGGGATTATTAGGCTTACCAAATGCAGGTAAATCGAGTTTAATTCGCGCCGTGTCTTCAGCAACCCCAAAAGTCGCTGATTACCCTTTTACCACGTTGCATCCGAATTTAGGCGTAGTCAGAATTGATGATTTACGCAGTTTTGTGATTGCAGATATTCCGGGAATTATTGAAGGCGCAGCAGAAGGCGCAGGATTGGGATTACAATTTCTAAAACATTTATCTCGAACCGGTTTATTATTACACTTAGTCGATATTGAACCATATGAAAATATGGACGAAACTCCAGTAGAATCCGCGCGTAAAATTATTCATGAATTGGAGAAATGGAGTCAAGAATTAGCCAACAAACCGCGTTGGTTAATTCTGACTAAAACAGATCGGATATTAGATGAAGAATTAATTGATCATTGTCAGGCGATTATTGATGAATTAAACTGGAAAGGAAAAGTATTTTATATTTCAGCCTTAAGTAAAAAAGGTACCTCAGAATTAATGTATGCGATTATGGAATTTCTAGAACAATATCGAGATATTGAATCTACAGTTGAAAAGGAAACTGTTTAATTAACGCCGCGAAGAAGGTTTATGCCGGTAAGTATATTTACTGGCATATTTTTTATGGGAATGTAAACGAGGTTTTTTTGCTTGATTTAGTTGAGTCGATTTTTTATTTTGTAAATAAGATTTAGCAATTAAAAATAATATGATCGCTATTACAACAGCGATAATTCCATGTTCGACATGGCGAATCATGGCAATCACTTGATCTGCTAATTTTCCGAAATGATAAACCAACCAAATAATGCTAGGTACGCTAATTAATGCGGCAAATCCATCATAAAATAAAAAGACCCGTACCGGTAAATGCAAAGTCCCCGCAGAGAAAAAAGTGGGCGCGCGTAATCCGGGCATAAATCTAGCGGCAAAAATGACTTTATTTCCGTGATCATGTAATTTATCGTGCACTTGCTGTAATCGTTGGGCGGATAATAAGCGATTAAAAAACGGTTTTTGCGTTAATGCTCGACCATATTTCGCACCTAGAAAAAAAATAATACTGTCGCCAATTAATACTCCGGAAAAACAAACCAGAATCGTTAGCCATACATTAATTTTGCCATAATAAGCTAACATCCCGCCGACAAATAAAGTAATATCCTCTGGAATTGGAACGCCCAAACCGCAGGCTAATAAAATGCCAAACAATAATCCATATAACGTTATTCCGTTAAAATGATGAATAAAATTGAGCATTTCAGCCATAATCTTAAATCCGTTTAATTAAATAAAAGTTTCAAAAGGTTCAACATAAACGTTTTCGCCAATCATAACGCCATTACAATCGCTAGGTAATACAATATAACAATTGGCAGTAATAAAACTGCTTAAAGCATGAGACTCTTGGAGTCCTATAGATTCGACA
>JBEEJU010000067.1:0-7230 GCA_041169045.1 Pseudomonadota bacterium | reverse complement strand
GGAATTAAAAATTCAATGCTTGATCCTTTGTTAAAACCTTTAGGATTAACGCAAATTGAAATCAAGGATTTAATTGCTTTTTTAAATAGTTTAACCGGAACGAATGTTGAGGAATTAGTTTCAGACGCTTTTGCTGCGCCAATTGGTGATTGACCATAATTATTATTGTGTTTGTAGCTGCCTATTTTTTAAAATCAAGATTATTTAAATACTTATTTCTCATTTTAACTATGAAATAAGGAAGTGCAATCTTAATTCAATTGTTTTAAATTGCGATATAATTGAAAGTTAGTTGAGCGAAAACTCGCTTATTTTCAGCAAAGGAATTTTAAAAAATTATGACTCACTATACCGGTTTAATTGCTCGTTACCAAGATCGCCTGCCCGTTACTGCTTCTACCCGTTTTATCAGTTTAGGCGAAGGCAATACGCCCTTAATTGAGCTGTTTCATATTCCACGTTTAATTGGCAAACAGGCGCGAATTTATGTCAAATATGAAGGCTTAAATCCTACGGGTTCGTTTAAAGATCGCGGGATGACAATGGCAGTGACCAAAGCGGTCGAAGCAGGTAGTCAAGCGATTATTTGTGCTTCAACCGGCAATACTTCAGCCGCCGCCGCAGCTTACGCGGTTCGCGCTGGCATTAAAGCTTTTGTATTGATTCCAGATGGCAAAATTGCGGTGGGAAAATTAGCGCAAACTTTAATGTACGGAGCGCAAATTATTCAAATTAATGGCAATTTCGATCAAGGTATGGCATTGGTTAAACAAGTCGCTGAATATGCACCGGTGACAATTGTTAATTCGATTAATCCATTTCGTTTAGAAGGTCAAAAAACCGCAGCGTTTGAAATTGTCGATGAATTGGGTCAAGCTCCTGATTACCACTGTTTACCGGTAGGTAATGCCGGAAATATCACCGCTTATTGGAAAGGATATACTGAGTATGCAACTAGCTCTGAGACTCATCCCGCAGTCACGAATAAACGTCCGGTAATGTGTGGTTATCAAGCTGCTGGAGCTGCGCCTTTTGTAGTTGGAAAAATGGTCGATTATCCCGAGACGATTGCGACTGCGATTCGTATCGGACATCCACAATCTTGGGAATTAGCTTGGTCGGTTCAACGTGAATCTAATGGTTGGTTTGATAGTTTGAGTGATGCTGAAATTTTGCACGCGCAAAAAATGTTGTCGCAATACGAAGGTATTTTTTGTGAACCTGCGTCCGCAACTTCTCTTGCTGGCGCGATTCGAGATTTACAAAGTGGCAAAATTCCTGAGGGCAGTCGGATCGTTTGTACCTTAACGGGTAATGGTTTGAAAGACCCAGATACGGCAATCAGTCAATGCCAATCTACTCATCCGGTTACCATTCCTGCGACTTTGGAAGCGGTGAAATCGGCGATTTTGCAACAGATATAACGATTGTTTATTGGTTTATAAATCCTATCAATCGCTAACGGTATTGAGTAGCAATTGATAGGTTCGCCGAATTATTCTGTTTTTACAGTGGATTCCGATACAGCATGTTCGGTTGGATGTTCAGCAAAAGGCTCGCTTTTTTTCACGGTATATAAATAGATAAAATATCCTAGTGGAGCAAAAGCCAAACTTGCAACTACACACATGATCAAAGAAATTTCTATCACTTCTCCCATTTTTTCACCTTTCAGTTCTAATTGTTGTGACGTGCTGACGATCATATCCTTTTTTACCGGCAAAATATACTAAACTTTATCACAATCCTCAGATTTAACTTGCTGTAATTTAAGTAATAAATCGCTTCTGTGTTGGATAATAAAATCCGTTAAGGAAAAATAAGGTAGCGATTTTGGCTATTTATCAGCTTGATTAGAGTTTCACAGCAGTTGCTTATTAAAAAAGTTCCTCTTATAATCGTTCAAGCTTAGATGATCAAGCTATTATTCCGAATAATGATATTAAAAGAGGCACATACAATGAAATGGGAAACTCCAGCTTATAATGACTTACGTTTTGGTTTTGAAGTCACTATGTATATTTACAATCGTTAATTAAACTGTATTACGATACTAAATGATTGATATAAAAAAGGGGTTTGTGTAAAGCGAACCCCTTTTTTTGTGTCTTTTAACTATAATTTATTCTATTATTCTTTATATGAAAATTCGAGTTCTCGGTGCGGGCGCAGGTGGAGGTTTTCCTCAATGGAATTGTAATTGTGATAATTGCCGTCGGTTACGACAAGGACAGTTACAAGGTAAAGCTAGAACACAATCCTCAATTGCCGTCAGTAGCAATCAGCAAGAGTGGCTATTATTCAATGCCTCGCCTGATATACGCGCTCAATTGGAGGCGTTTCCTGCGATTCAACCGCAACAAGGCATTCGTGATAGTGGCATTCGAGCGATTTTATTGATCGACAGCCAAATTGATCACACCACTGGATTGTTGATGTTGCGCGAAGGTCGCCCGTTGGACATTTATTGCACTGATATGGTGCAACAAGATTTAACCAGCGGTTTTCCTATTTTTAACATGTTAAAAGAGTATTGTACGGTTAAGATTCATCCAATTATTCCGAATAATCAAGCTTTTACCATTGAAGGTATTGAAGATTTACGTTTTTATGCGCATTCCTTGATTAGTAAAGCCCCGCCCTATTCACCGCACCGTCATGATCCTCATAAAGGAGATAATATTGGGGTGATTATTGAGCAGATTTCGACGGGTAAAAAAGTTTATTACGCGCCAGGATTAGGCGAAATCGAGCCAGTAGTATTTGAGGCGATGCGAAATGTGGATTGTTTATTAGTAGATGGTACATTTTGGACAAATGATGAAATGATCACACAAGGAATTAGCCAAAAAACGGCGCGCGAAATTGGACATTTACCACAATCTGGTGCAGGCGGCATGATTGAAATTTTAAATCAAATTCCCAATGCCCGCAAAATTTTAATTCATATTAATAATACTAATCCAATTTTGGATGAAACTTCAGCGGCTTATCAAGCATTAACTGTAGCTGATATAGAAGTTGCATATGATGGTTTAGAAATTGATTTGTAATTTTACGCTTTATTGAATAAGCTAAATGATAAGATTCATTTATATTCGCTATTTGAAACGCACGCAAAATTGATTATGTTAAAAAAAATTGTCTTGCTTATTATCAGCGGATTAAATTTAACAGCATGTACTGTTTTAATTGAACCCTCAACAACCGCCACCGATTTTGCATTATATAAAACGAATAATGTATTAATTGATCCCGCAACCAATATTACCAATTTTTCATTATATAAAGCCAAATCTTGGGTGAGAGCTTATCATGAGAGCGGTGCTTATTTAGAAGAAGTTAGCAAAATTGCACAGGATGCACAAAATTATTTAGATCAACGATTACGAGAGGGAATTAATAAACCCGCTATTGTTTTTGATGTTGATGAAACTTTGTTAAGTAATTATGAGTATTTAGATAAACAAGTTGATTTTGCTTATCAAAAACAATTAAATGTAGCGAATGAACATTTGCGTAATGATTTACCGCCTTTAACTCCTGTGGTTGATTTATGTCGTTATGCGTTAAATCATCAAGTGTCGGTATTTATTATTACCGGTCGATTTGAACGCCGCAAATCCGCCACTGAAGCGAATTTAAAAAAAATTGGTTGTGAAGGTTATCGGGATATTTATTTTCGTGAAACCAGTGAAGAGATTTTACCTGCTGCCGATTATAAAACGGCTGAACGCAAAGTCATTACGGATGAAGGTTATCAAATTTTAGTCAATATTGGTGACCAAGAAAGTGATCTCCGAGGTGGTTATGCAGAAAAAACATTTAAATTACCGAATGATATGTATTTAATTCCGTAATGATTAAAAAGGCAAAAAAATTTTTTATTATTTTTTAGGATTTAACCATGACTATTGATAACGATAATTGTCCTTGGAGCGTTGCTGAATTTGAAGCGCAATTACGCGGAATGGAAAAATATTATCATATTCATCATCCTTATCATTTGTTAATGAATGAAGGAAAATTAACTAAAACCCAAATTCAAGGATGGGTGGCTAATCGTTTTTATTATCAGGTGATGATTCCAATTAAAGATGCCAATATTTTGGCAAATTGTCCGGATCGTGAAACTCGCGCATTATGGATTCAGCGTATTTTGGATCATGATGGACATCCTAGTGATTTAGGCGGAATTGAAGCATGGATTCAATTAGGTCAAGCGGTGGGATTAACTCGTGAAGAATTATTATCGCAACAACATGTTTTACCTGGAGTTCGTTTTGCAGTTGATGCGTATGTGAATTTCGCCAGACAAGCTGATTGGCACGAAGCGGCGAGTTCTTCATTAACCGAATTATTTGCCCCTAAAATTCATCAACAACGTTTGGATAATTGGCCCGAACATTATCCTTGGGTTGAGAAAGAAGGTTACATTTATTTTCGGAAACGATTAACCGAAGCGCGGCGCGATGTAGAGCATGGATTAGCGATTACGTTAGCGTGGTATAAAACGCGACAACAACAACAACGCATGTTATCGATTTTGCAATTTAAATTAGATATATTATGGACGATGGCAGATGCAATGTATTTAGCTTATATTCAACAAATGCCGCCGTATTTTAATATTCAATAAATTTTGATTATCCTTTCAATTTTTCTATATCGATGATTGCTACGCGATATTGAAATTGTGTAGAGAGGTTGGATTGCAACGTCTCTACAGTCATTAAAACTGTTTTTTTGAGTTAAAAAAACGCCATCTACACTTTGTGTATCGATATTTTTCATTTTACCATTAATCATATCTCTGTTAAAAAAAGGCTTATCCGTTTTTATTTTCCTGCCTGATAAACAGAGCTGCATTTTTTCAATCTGTTCTCCATTTATAGATTATAAATTGCTGGTTTAAACTGTATTTATCAAATAATTATTTGACAGATTCGATAAATTAGTCAATAGTTATCCATTATTATCTACAAACACATTGACTGTGATATTTAGGAGAACTCGATGGTAATCACCCCATTCTCGCCAGTTGGATTCATTGTTTTAGGATTATTTTTAATGGGACTGATTATGATTATTTTGGAAGTCCAATTAAAAATGGATAAATTTAAACCAGCTTTAATGATGATGTCTTCAGTAGCAATTATTGGTATTTATTATTGGATGAATGGTCACAATCCGGATCGTTTTCAACCTTTAATTGCCATGCAAGCGGAAACTAAAGAATCCCTATTTGCATTAATTGCTTTTATGGCATTTATGTGGATGATTGTCGAAATTTTAAATGAACGTAATGTCTTTGCAGCGATGAATCAAGCTTTAATTAATTGCGGATTAGGCGCGAGAGGATTATTTTGGGTAATGGGATTATTAAGTGCATTATTAAGTCCTTTTATTAGCAGTTTAACCACCACAATGATTTTTGGTAAATCAATTAATACTATTTCAAATCATCAGCGATATACCCATTTAGTATTATGTAATACCATTATTTCTTCAAATAGTGGCGTATGGTTTATTGGTACATCGACCAGTTTAATGTTGATTTTAGCTGGAAAAGTCAGTATGACTCATTTATTAATTTTATTTCCTTCCGCAATTATTGGCTGGTTATGTAGTGCTTTTATTTTGGATCAATTTTATTTAAAAAAATTATTATCGTATCCTTTATTAATTCCTAATCAAGGTAATGAACGTTTAAAACCCGGGGGATTAGGCTTAACATTTGTATCTGCAATTGCAATTATTGGTGCGGTTGTTTTAAATATTGTATTACATGTTGATATTGAATTTGCTTTAGGAAGCGGTTTGGGATTGGTCGTAATTTATATTTGGATTTTAGAAAGAAGTTGGTGCGGTATTAATATTAATTTAGATGTACAATTACAAAAAGTTGAATGGTCAACATTAATGTATTACATTGGTATTATTACCGGAATGGCGGCATTAAATCATGTAGGGTGGTTATCATATGTGCGTGAATTATATGAAATTTTACCGCCGACTTGGGTTAATTTAATTTTAGGAACTGTTTCGAGTTGTATTGATAACAATTTATTAGAAGCAGCGGCTATTATGGCGAATCCGCATTTAGAAACAAATCAATGGATATTAAATGCGTTAATGGTAGGCATTGGCGGAAGTTTAACCGTTGTTGGTTCTTCAGCTGGCGTAATGGCAATGTCTATCGATAAGAGTTACAGTTTCGCCACTCATTTACGATTTTTACCGGCGATTTTAATGAATTTTTTGGGTTCTTTTGGAATATGGTATTTACAATTTGAAGTTTTGCATTGGATTTAATGATTGATTACAACATATCATTTAAGCGTATTTTTATTTTTTTAAATTTCAGTATTAATTTCTATAAAAATAGGGTAGAATTATATCAGGTGTATAGTTTATTAAAGAATTTCTTTTACTTTACACTTAACTGTGAGTATTTACAGTTATTTCAAATCTTAATATAAAAATGAAAATTTTATCCAAAATCTTGTTATTGGTCGTATTAGCAACCGCTGGTTTTTCTACCAGTGTTATTGCTAATGAAGCGAAAAAAGAAGTCGTTAGTGTAAAAGCAATTTTAGAAACGACATTATCGCATATTGATGCCGCCGCAAAAGCTTTAGAAAATAATGAAAAAGCTGAGGTTGTAATTCAACATATTAAAGAAGCACGTCAAGCACAAAAAGATATTACTGTTGGTGCATTAGATTTAAAACGGCAAAAAGCCAGCACTAAATTGATTAATGTGACTCGTGATCTGAAAGAGGGTAAAATTAACGAAGCTAAACAATCTTTAGCTGAAGCTAAAGCAGCCTATGAAGAGTTATTAACCTTGTCTGAAAGCAAATAAACCATAATTGGATTTATGAATCTATCCCGGTAATTGTGTAAACAGTTATCGGGTTTTTTTTGGTTTAAGGAAAGGATTTAAAATCCAAAAAATATTAAATATAAAAAAATCGATAATAATAACATCCAAGCTTTAATTTTACTGAGCAAAGGTAATTGTTGCCAATAAATCGCAAATGCACTCCGTTGTTCACGAATACATCGAATAAAATAATTTTTGATTGAATGTAAGATACGCGGTAAACGTAAATAGAATCGATATAAGCCGTAACTGACAATAAATACTAAAATATAAAAAACAATAATTTGAGTATTATGTGTTTGAGTATCGAGTAAATGCTCAATAACTAAATCTAAAATATG
>JBEEJU010000066.1:0-4921 GCA_041169045.1 Pseudomonadota bacterium | reverse complement strand
CATTAAAATCGGATAACTAAATAATCCCATCGTAATGCCTTTATCCGCATCACCATGGGTTTCATTTTCAGCGACCGCCGCTTTATACGCATGAGCGCGATTCATCAAGCCTTTAGCAGTGACGCAAGTTAACAGCCAAGCCAGTTCAGTAATTTCAGGAATGTCCGACTGCCGATAAAAAATCGCCCGTTCGGTATCTAATCCTAAAGCTAACCACGTTGCGGCAATTTCCAAACTAGATTGCCTGACTTGTTTAGGGTCTTGACACTTAATCAAGGCATGATAATCCGCTAAAAAATAACAAGATTGAGTCTGTAAAGCATGACTTGCAACAATCGCCGGACGAATTGCGCCAACATAATTTCCTAGGTGAGGGGTTCCTGTGGTGGTAATTCCGGTTAAAACGGTTGCTTGATTCATTTTTTGCTCTAAGTCGTTATAATAAGAAAAATCAGTCTAAAGATTTTACACATAAACTCGCCAATAGTCAGGCAATATTGGCTATCTGAATCATTTAAGTTGGATTTTGACAGCATCCGTTAGGATAATAGGTTGATTTTATTCAATAATTAAGAGCCAAATTCAGTTAATCTTAAAAAGGTTAAATCGTTAATTCTTTTTCAAATTCAATATGTTTACAATTACTAAAGAAGTCTATTTTTGTTATGGTCATCGTTTAATCAATCATTCGGGAAAATGTCGCCATTTACACGGGCATAGTGTTAAAGCTGCCATTTCGGTTCAACAAACTCATCTGAATGCGGATAGTATGGTTTGTGATTTTGCTGACATTGCTACAGCCGCGCAAAATTATATTGATCAAGTGTTGGATCATAATTTTTTGTTACATCGTGATGATCCGTTAATTCCCTATTTAATTGAACAGCAGGAGCGTTTTTTAGCTTTAGACGAGCATCCGACAGCAGAAGTATTGAGTAAAATGATTTATCAAGCGTTAAAACAACAAGGATTAGCGATTGCTCAAGTGGTTTTGTGGGAAACGGCTAGTGCAAATGCTTGTTATCGTGAAGATTAATTTTTATTGATTTAGGATAGGATAATGAATTACCCTGAAAAACTCGAGAATAACAAACAATATTATCCTTTTGATCGTTGGCAGGTTGCTGCTGATTTTGAGTCGCCACCTTGTAGTGAACAAAATTGTCAACGGGCGCGAACGATTATGGATGATTTAATTCGGCATTTAATTGATTTGGGGGAACAAGTTTCCTCTTCTGAAAAAATTGAATATTTTAAAGTCGCAGTGGAAGCTTATAATTATTTAAATGAAGAATTAAAACGACAATTGATTGATGATCAAAAGCGTGAAGAATTATTTATATTATTTAACCAAATTACCCTCAGTATTGGATTAGACCCACAAGATTACGGTTATGGTGAAGGATTAGCGAGTGAATGGTGTGATTGGTGATTTGTTTTAAATCATTTAATAAAAAATTTAAAATGAATATTATTCTAATTAAACAAGTAGAAAAATGGTTTTTATGTCTAAACTCAATTATTTATCGGCTTTTATTCTCAGTCTTGGAATAACCGCTTGTACGACTAGTCCCACTGGACGTAGTCAATTAGTGGCAATGCCTGAGGGTCAGGTCAATCAAATGGGCGTACAAAGTTTTAATCAGCTCAAACGCACCAAACCCATCAGTCGTAATCAAACTTATACCACTTTTGTTAATTGTGTAGCGCAAGCGATTACTCGTCAAATCGGTGGACAATGGGAAGTCGTAGTGTTTGAAAATAAAGAACTCAATGCGTTTGCTCTGCCCGGAAATAAAATTGGCGTTTATACCGGCTTAGTTTCAATGGTGGATAATCAGCATCAATTAGCGGCGGTTATTGGTCATGAAGTCGGTCATGTTTTGGCGAAACACAGCAATGAGCGTTTATCGCAACAAAGTTTAGCGCAACAAGGTTTGAGTATGGTGACTCAAGCGATCGGTACGCCGAAAACCGCTTTAGGGCAATTAGGTGTTGCGGCACTCGATCCTTTAGTAAGTTATGGCATTTTGTTACCTTACGGTCGTACTCAAGAAAGTGAAGCAGATTTAATGGGATTGAATTTAATGGCTAAATCCGGTTTTGATCCGCAACAAAGTGTGAATTTGTGGCAGAAAATGTCGCAAGCGAGCCAAGGTCAAACTCCGCCAGAATGGATGTCCACTCATCCGGCGGACAACACTCGCATCACTGATTTGAATAAAAATATGTCAGCCGCACTGAAAACTTACCAGCAAACCGTTAATCGTCCAAACTGTAGCAAATGAATCCCTATTTAACCCAATTACATGCTTATCCATTTGAAAAATTGGCAGCTTTAAAACAGCAAGTACCGCCACCAACCCTACAGCCGCCGATTTTATTATCTATTGGAGAACCTAAACATCCGACTCCTGATTTTATTCAACAAGCATTAGTCGGACATTTATCCGGCTTGTCAAATTATCCTACAACACAAGGTTTAGCGGTTTTGCGCCAAACAATTGCACGATGGATCGAACGACGTTGTGAGTTTGCAGCCGACACGGTGAATGCGGATACGCAAGTTTTACCGGTCAATGGCAGTCGTGAAGCGTTATTTTCTTTTGTGCAGGCGGTGCTTGATCCGCAACATAAACCTTTGGTTTTAATGCCGAACCCGTTTTATCAAATTTATGAAGGAGCTGCTTTACTGGCGGGTGGTCAACCTTATTATTTGAATACGATGGCGGAAAATAATTATTTACCTGATTTGGATTCTGTACCCGATTCAGTATGGCAACGTTGTGGGGTGATTTTTATTTGTTCACCCGCAAATCCCAGTGGTACGGTTTTTAGTCCAAGCATGTATCGCCAATTATTAGAATTATCGCAACGTTTTGATTTTATAATCGCAGCTGATGAATGTTATAGCGAACTTTATCAAGACGAATCACAACCGCCTTTAGGTTTATTAGCAGCGGCATATCATTATGGTAATCTTGATTTTCAACGCTGTATTATGTTTCAAAGTTTATCCAAACGATCTAATGCGCCCGGATTACGTTCGGGATTTGTTGCTGGAGAGGCAAAAATTTTAGCGCATTATTTACGCTATCGTACTTATCATGGTTGTGCCATGCCATTACCGACACAATATGCGAGTATTGCTGCTTGGCAGGACGAAACTCATGTGCAAAATAATCGTGAACTTTATCGACAAAAATTTCAGGCTTTTAGTCAAATTTTATCGGAAACGATTTCGCTAACGATTCCACCCGCGAGTTTTTACATATGGTTAAAAATTGACGGATCGGATATTGAATTTTGTCAGCATTTATATAGCCAACAAAATGTAACGGTTTTACCCGGAAGTTATTTATCTCGATTCGCTGATGGCATTAATCCGGGTGAATATCATTTACGGATTGCTTTAGTCGCGCCTTTAGCAGAATGTACCGAATCTGCGCATCGAATTAAACATTTTATTAACTCTGTAATTTAAAAAAATATCATGACTGAATTAGAAAAAATTATTTGTAATGCTTTTGAAAATCGTGCCGAAATTACCCCAACTACAGTCTGTGGTGAGTTACGCGATGCAATTGAATCTGCAATTCAATTATTAGACAAAGGACAAGCTCGCGTTGCGGAAAAAATTAATGGACAATGGGTAGTAAATCAATGGCTAAAAAAAGCGGTTTTATTATCTTTTAGAATTAATGAAAATCGCGTAATGGATGGCGGAGCGAATCGTTATTATGACAAAATTGAAACCAAATTTGCCACTTATACTCCTGAAGATTTCGCCAAAGCGGGCGTAAGAGTTGTGCCAAATGCGAATGCACGTCATGGCTCATTCATCGCTCCGGGGGCAATTTTAATGCCGTCATATGTCAATATTGGCGCGTATGTTGATAGCGGTACGATGGTTGATACTTGGGTGACGGTCGGTTCTTGTGCGCAAATTGGCAAAAATGTCCATTTATCTGGCGGCGTAGGTATTGGCGGCGTATTAGAGCCATTACAAGCTGCACCAACAATTATTGAAGACAATTGTTTTATTGGGGCGCGCTCAGAAATTGTCGAAGGCGTAATTTTCGAAGAAGGCTCGGTGATTTCAATGGGGGTTTATATTGGACAAAGTACCAAAATTTATAATCGCCTCACTGGAGAAATTATTTACGGTCGAATTCCGGCTGGATCAGTAGTCGTTTCCGGAAATTTACCGTCTAAAGACGGCAAATATAGTTTGTATTGCGCAGTGATTATTAAACAAGTAGATGAAAAAACGCGCAGTAAAACCAGTATTAATGAATTATTACGCGATTAATTTTTCAACAAACTTGTTTTAATTAGAATAGGGCTTCCCCTTTAATTAAAGGGGAACTTTCTTCTTTGGTAAAGGAACCTGAGTTCGGGATACCAGTCACGACGACAGTAGCCAAAAAACCGGCGCAATTGTTCACCAATCCTAGTGCGGAAGTTAAAAACATTAATTTAGTTGTTGAATATACCGATTTAGCAGGAAATACAATGGGTTCAAATTTGACCCTACAGCTATTTTCTTCACAAATTTTAATTCTAAAAAAGGGGGATAGGGGAGAATTTCACAATAGAAATATCTAATAATTTATGTATTTTTACTTATGAATAGTTATCCTAGTTAATACCACTTTAGTGGCTTTGTTCATTTTATTATTCCGTTTGTAATTAATAAAATCGATTGCGATTTTTTCATTGTGTTCAATAGCGATTTCACATGCGCGTTTGGCGGTATTTAATTAAGGTTCAATTAAAATTATGTCGGTATTTAAAGCGGTTGCTTTTTTAATTAATTTTTTATCAAAACTGATAAATTTATCGACATGTAAACTGTTGGCTAAATGCAAAGCATCCGCAAAATCCATTCCTTTTTGATGCCATTCTAAGGCTTTTATAA
>JBEEJU010000065.1:0-3946 GCA_041169045.1 Pseudomonadota bacterium | reverse complement strand
AGCAATTAATGCAAAAATTTTGCGCGAAAGGAAAGGTGCTTTTTATACGCCACAAATTTGGGTTGAATTATCACAGAAATATTTAGCCGACGTTTTAGGCGAAAACTGGCAGGATGACTATACTGTTTGGGATTGCGCAGCCGGAACGGGGAATTTATTAACCGGTTTAACCAATAAATATAATATCTGGGCTTCAACATTAGATAAACAGGATGTTGATGTTATGAAAGACCGTATCGCAAATGGTGCGAATTTATTGGAAAGTCATGTTTTTCAATTTGATTTTTTAAATGATGATTTTTCTAAATTGCCAAAAGGATTACTAAATATTATTAACGATGCTGAAAAGCGCAAAAAATTAGTCATTTATATTAATCCGCCATATGCCGAGGCAAGTGACCGTGCAACAGTGGTCGCAAAAGGCGAAAATAAAACCGCTGTTGCTACTGAAAAGGGTGTTTACCATGAATACAATAATCTAGTTGGGACAGCAGCACGAGAACTTTTCACTCAATTTTTTGTTAGGATTTATCAAAAAATTCCTGATTCTAATTTAGCTTCTTTTAGTACATTGAAATATATCAATGCTCAAAATTTTGAAAAATTCAGAAACTATTTTAAAGCAAAATTTCTTGGCGGTTTTTTAGTTCCGGCAAATACTTTTGACAATGTTGCTGGACATTTTCCTATTGGATTTACAATTTGGAATTTAGAAATTCATAATTCTATCACAAAAGTTATTTATGATGTTTATAATAGCGATGCTATTTTTCAAGGAAAAAAATCTTTTTTTACTATTAAAAAAGAAAAATATATTATTCATTGGTTGCGTGAATACTATGATAAAAATAATGAATCAATTGGTTATTTAAGAATGCAAGGAACGGATATGCAGAATAATCAAGGTATTTTCTTTACTGCAACTCCATCGGCCAATGATTTAAAAAAGCACTTATTAGCACATATTACAAAATATAATCTTATTTATATGTGTATTTATTTATCAGTTCGTCATAATTTGAAAGCGACTTGGCTTAATGACCGTGACCAATTTTTATATCCAAATAATAAATGGAAAAAAGATAAACAATTTCAAACCAATTGTTTAACGTTTGCTTTATTTCATGGACAAAATAAAATTACTGTGAAAGGCGGGGTAAATCACTGGATTCCATTTACCGAATATGAAGTCAATGCGCCGGATAAATTCGACAGCCATTTTATGAGTCAATTTATTAAAGGACAATTAAAGCCGTCAGGTAATGGCAATGTATTTGGCAAAAAAAAATTACATAATGAACCGTTAGAATTTTCAGCCGAAGCACAAGCCGTTTTTGATGCGGGGCGTGAATTATGGCAATATTATCTTTCTAAACCCGATTGCAATGTTAATGCGGCTTTGTATGACATACGCGAGTATTTTCAAGGGCGAAATAGTGGCGGTAAAATGAATAATAAAAGTGACGATGAACAATATACACTCTTAATGAATGCGTTAAAATACAGCCTAAAAGAGCTGTCTAAAAAAATTGAACCAAAAATTTATGAATACGGTTTTTTAATGCAATAGCTTTTATCTTGTTGAAATTATAAAATAGCAGTGACATTAAATTTAAGGAAAAACTATGAAAAAAATGATTTTATTGCTGTTTATTTTGAACGCTGATTTGGCAATTGCAACACCAGTTGTGCAACAGAATTTCAGTGGGGTCTATGATTGTCAAGGTAATGATGCTCACGAGGGAAATTATAAAGCCACAGCAACTTTAGAAATTGAGCCTAAACATAGCGATACACGGGCTTCAAGTTATCATTTCAGTTTGGAAGTTCCCGGGTTTGGACTTTATCGCGGTCATGGAATTGCCGAAGCTGAAAAAATGGCGATTTATTTTGCTTTAAATCAACCCAATACCCAAGATTATGGGACTGGTATTGCGACTTTTAGCAAAAATGCGAATGGCAAATATCAATTCGTCAAACACTATTATGAACCGCAATATGAAGGCGGAAATCATGGTAGTGAAACTTGCATACAACGTTGATTTAACAGTAATTTTATGCCATTTTCCACTTTACACCAACACGCTCTAACAATTTTTCAAGCCGGAGTGAAAGCTGCAGATCCTAGCGACGCGATTCAACGTTCAATGTGGGTAGAAAATGGCAGTTTATATTTTCGTTTAAAAACAGTAAATTCAAATACTTATCGCAACGGTCTGTGGTCAAAAGTTCATATCATCGCTTTTGGCAAAGCCGCAGTTTCCATGACTCGCGCGGTTCAAAATATTTTGCGGGCAGCAAAAATAGATTTTCAGTCACTGGTTGTCACTAATGATGAAAATTTCCCTGAATATTGTGAGTTTCCCGTACTGCCAGCCAGCCATCCACTTCCTGATCAACGTGGTTTAAACGCGGCATTGCGTATTGTTGAACAATTGTCACAAACCCAAGCAGGCGAATTGGTATTAGTATTAATTTCCGGCGGCGGTTCAGCTTTGATTCCACTGCCGATTTCGCCGGTTACGCTGGCTGATAAAAGCATAACCACCGATTTATTGTTGGCAAGTGGCGCAACTATTCAAGAAATCAATTGTGTACGGAAACATTTATCGCAACTGAAAGGTGGACGATTAACCCAATTGGCAATGCCGGCGGCGGTTCATGCGTTAATTTTATCGGATGTGATAGGTGATGATGTGAGTGCGATTGCGAGCGGCACTACCGTTGCGGATGAAAGCACTTATCAACAAGCCTTAGAAATTTTGCAGAATTATCAAATCGTTACTCGCGTTCCTGAGTCAGTGATTCAATTAATCACCCAAGGTTGTCAAGGAAAATATCCAGAAACCGCTAAAAAGGCTGATCCGGTGTTGATTGATAACGATTACACCATTATTGGTAGCAATATTTTGAGTTTACAAGCCAGTGTTGAAGCCGCGAAAAATTTGGGTTTCGATACGTCGATTTACCATTCAGCCCTCACTGGAATTGCGCGTGAAGTTGCAGAACAATGGGTTTTACAACTTAAGTTTTTGATAAATAAAGGAATCAATCAAGCTACCGCGTTATTGGCTGGTGGAGAAACCACTGTTAAATTACAGCCTAACTCGGGTTTAGGTGGACGCAATCAAGAATTTGCCCTAGCTTTTGCCATTGCTGCCGAACGTCATCGGTTACCCAAAATATGGACGTTGTTAGCCGCCGGCACTGATGGTCGTGACGGAATGACAACTGCCGCCGGAGCCATAATCGATGCGAATAGTATCGAAAATATGTTTAGCTTAGGCTTTGATCCTATTCAACATTTAGAAAATCATAACGCATTTCCAATCTTACAAGCCGCCAATAATTTGGTCATTACCGGAGCCACCGCAACGAATGTCGCCGATTTACAAATCGTTTTGTTACAACCGAAATGATGTTGAAATTAATCTGATTAAATTAAATATTTCTATAATTTAACTGTTGATCATTCCATTCTAAAATAGAAATATCTGATCGTTGCCAATCGGATAATACCCAGCGTTGCGCGGGTTGTTGATTGATGCTAAATTGATGTAATTGTGGTTTATGAGTATGACCGTGAATTAAGTGTAAAACTTCAAATTGCTGCATAATATCAATTACGGTTTTTTGATTAACATCAATAATATTATCTTGCTGATATTGATGCCAAATACTGCGAAATCGATACCAACGCGCCGCTAATAATCGCAGCCATAAAGGCTTAGATAAAATCTGTTGTTGCCATGATAAATTCCGCGCCCGTACACGAAAATTTTGATAGGCTATATCATCGCTGCACAATAAATCGCCATGCGTTAATAAAACTCGCTGATGATTTAATTCTATCAGATAATAATCTCCGATTAATTGAATTCCGGTTTCAATACAAAATCGTTGTCCAATTAAAAAATCTCGATTACCTACTTGTAAAAAAATTTTT
>JBEEJU010000064.1:0-3181 GCA_041169045.1 Pseudomonadota bacterium | reverse complement strand
ATCAGTTAATTCAAAATCTAATAATTGCGCCGCGCCTCTTAATCCACCTAATGGATTTTTAATTTCGTGGGCTAATCCTCGCACTAACATTCGACTAATTTGTTGTTGAGCAGATAATTGTTCTTCTTTGGTAATCCATAATTGCCTATCGACTTGCTGCAATTCTAATAAAACTTCGATTGCACCATTTGCATCGCTTAACGGTGTCATACTACAATTAACCGTTAAAGGATGATTGAGTAATTCTAAACTTAATTCACGTCCAATCACTGCCTCTTCTGTGGTTATGGATTGTTGTAAATGAGTTAAAATTAAAGGCGAATTTCTAAAAATGTATTCAGCAGAACGACCTAATAAATGTTTCGCACTATCGGCTAATAAAATTTCGCCACTAGTGTTAATATAAGTCAAGATTAATTGCTGATTAAATAACAGAATGGCTAAATTAAGGTGATCAAGAATTTTTTTATGCATTGCAAACGTCCATAGCTAATGAAATTTCAAATTTGATCAGCAAATCTTAGACCAAAATGTTATAAAGCCAGATTTTTTAACAAAATCGGTGCAAATTTTGAGGATTGTGAACCATTTTAGCACTAAATTAAATCATTATGCACTATTGTGGTGCAAAAATATCCAGATTAGGAAACTTTATTATGAAATATCAAGATTTACGCGATTTTATTGCTCAATTAGAAAAACACGGACAATTAAAACGTATTCACATCGAAGTTGATCCGTATTTAGAAATCACTGAGATTTGTGATCGCGTTTTAAAACAACAAGGCCCCGCTTTATTATTTGAAAATGTTAAAGGCGCGAATATTCCGCTATTAGCCAATTTATTTGGTACTACTGAAAGAGTAGCAATGGGAATGGGCGGCTATTCTTTAGAAGATTTACGACAAATCGGACAAGTATTAGCTTATTTAAAAGAGCCTGAACCACCTAAAGGATTAAAACAAGCTTTAGAAAAATGGCCTTTATTTAAACAAGTTTTAAATATGAATCCAAAAGTTATTTCTAATCCGCCGTGTCAACAATTAATTCGTATTGGCGATGAAATTGATTTAGCTGATTATCCGATTCAAACTTGTTGGCCCGAAGATGCTGCGCCTTTAATTACTTGGCCATTAGTCATTACTAAAGGTCCTATTAAATCTAGGCAGAATTTAGGCATTTATCGTCAACAAGTGATTGGTAAAATTAAATTAATTATGCGCTGGTTAGCTCATCGTGGAGGAGCTTTAGATTTTCGTGAATTTCAACAACACTATCCGAATCAACCGTTTCCAATTGCCGTTGCATTAGGGGCTGATCCGGCAACTATTTTAGCAGCAGTTACGCCAATTCCTGATCAACTTTCTGAATATGCTTTTGCCGGTTTATTACGCGGAAGTAAAACGGAAGTAGCGCAAGGCTTAATCACTCCTTTACAAATTCCTGCGAGTGCAGAAATCGTATTAGAAGGTTTTATTTATCCGAATGAATTTGCGAATGAGGGGCCTTTTGGTGATCATACTGGATATTATAATGAGGTCAGTCAATTTCCAGTATTTACTGTGGAAAGAATTAGTCAACGTCAAGCTCCGATTTATCACAGCACTTATACCGGAAAACCGCCAGATGAACCCGCCATTTTAGGTGTTGCATTAAATGAAATTTTTGTACCGATTTTACAAAAACAATTCCCAGAAATTATCGATTTTTATTTACCACCTGAAGGCTGTTCTTATCGATTAGCAGTGATTAGTTTAAGAAAACAATATCCGGCTCATGCCAAAAGAGTTATGTTTGGCATTTGGTCATTTTTGCGACAATTTATGTACACTAAATTTGTGATTGTGGTTGATGATGATATTAATATTCGTGATTGGAAAGAAGTGATTTGGGCAATAACGACTCGTATGGACCCGGCGCGAGATGTGACGATTATTGAAAATACTCCGATTGATTATTTAGATTTTGCGTCTCCGATTTCAGGTTTAGGTTCTAAAATGGGTTTTGATGCGACGAATAAATGGGCGGGCGAAACTCAAAGAGAATGGGGGCGAACGATTCAAATGTCGGAGTCAATTATTCGTAAAGTTGATCAAATGTGGCAACAATTGGGATTATAAATAAGTAATTAATCGAAAATTATTGAGTGTTGCAAAATCCTCTTAACCCCTTTAATTAAAGGGGGAACTCCCTATATCATATTTATATTTAATCTATTTGTCTCATCATTTCAATAATTTTCATTGTTTCGATTGATACCGTAGTCACTCGCATTAATAAATCAATCACCGTCTCTTTATAATCGGAAAATCGATAAGTATTAAATTTTTCGGCAATTGTCGGGTCTTTTGGTTTCTTTTCTTTATATTGGTCTAAAACCCATTCTAAGGCAGAACGATTACCGAGTTTATAGTCCCAAGCAATAACGGGAATACCGCTTAAAGTGGTATTATCATCTAAAATAATTATGCCGTTTTCTTTATCGGCTTTGAGTTTTGCTTTAGGGATTTTTGCCGATTCTAAATCTATTCGTTTTAACGGATATTTTTCAATCGTTTCATAATTCAAATGCAAATCCATTAATTGTTTTCCCCAATTCGCCCATTGAAAAAAGTCAGCATAAAAGGGAATGCGCGGGAATTCGCGTTTTAAATTAAGTTCGTATTTTTCACGATAAATCGGATTATGCAAAACGGCATAAACATAATGAAAGATGTCGAGTTTGGTTAAATCGCTTTGATAATGGCTTTTAAATTGGTTTAATGCCCAGTCGGTGATATTGTCGTGGCGGTTGCCGTCTTTGTCGTAAACATATAAAGGTAGGCATTGTGTAGGTTCAACATATAATGCTAATGATGGAATATGGTTATTTACTAAAACTGAATAATTATGAATACGGCTACTTATAGAAAAACAAATAACTTCATTTTCATATTTGCTCTCAAATCCAAAAATACTATCGTTTTGGTAAACTCTGTGAGTAATTATTTTATCAAAATAAAAGTATTGTTTAATAAAAGGTCTATAAGTTGATAAAACAATATTGTTATCGCTAAAATTTAAAACATTTCCTTTTTTTAAATGAGATTCTAATTCTTCAGTCCATTTAATTGTTCTATCTACAAAATCATTAATATCTACATTTTTAGATGATTTTTCCCAACGCTTAATTTCTGCATTA
>JBEEJU010000063.1:0-4581 GCA_041169045.1 Pseudomonadota bacterium | reverse complement strand
CTTTATTTCATAGTCGTGCGAGTAAAAATGGGCAATATTTAGCCGTAACGGTGACTATTGAAGCGAGTAGTCAAGCCCAATTAGATGCGATTTATTATAGCTTAACGGCGCATCCCTTAGTGTTAATGGCTTTTTAATTGAATTGCAAAATGAATTACGCTATTCGTCAATTGGGATTACAACCGTATTCTGAAATTTATACGGCAATGCAAAGTTTTACCGCCCAACGAAATGCGAATACAATTGACGAATTGTGGATTGTTGAACATCCACCGGTTTATACTTTTGGTTTAAATGGTAAAAAAGAACATTTATTAAAAAATACCGATATTCCAGTGATTTATACCGATCGCGGTGGACAAATTACTTATCACGCGCCCGGGCAATTAATTCTTTATATTTTATTCGATATTCAGCGGCGAGAATTGTCAATTCGGCAATTAGTGACCTTATTGGAACAAACAATGATTGCCACTTTAGCGCAATATGGTTTAATCGCTCAGGCAAATCCGCAAGCTCCTGGTGTTTATTTAAATCATCAAAAAATCGGTTCAATTGGATTACGCATTCGCAAAGGTTATTGTTATCATGGATTGAGTTTAAATAATGATTTAGATTTAACCCCATTTGAATCGATTAATCCGTGTGGTTTTCAGCAATTAAAAATGACTTCTTTAGCGCAACAGCAAATTTTTATTCAAACTGAAGAATTAGCGATTGCGGTGATTGCGCAATTGAATAAACAATTAGCGATTATTCGCTAATAAATGTAATTAATTGTTGGGTATTTTGCGTAATATTAAAACAATCCATAAAACAGTGTCTCGCTTGAATTCGCATTTGCATATAATCATGTTCAGTTAAATGTTGCCATTGTTGTAATAATTGTTCACAACCGAATTGACTGTTTTCGGCAATTAATCCCGCTTGATAATGCTGAATTTCAGGATAAATTTGCACTTTATTAGAAATTAAAACCGGTAATGAACAGGATAAACTTTCCGCAACAGTTAAAGCGAAATTTTCTGAATGCGATGGTAAAATAAAAGCCTGTGCAGCATAATAAGCTCCCCACTTTAATTCTGCAGTCAACATCCCAATCCAACTGATTTGTGATTCAATAGCTAATTGTTGAGTTAATTTAATCAATTCCGCTTGCCATCCAATTGAATCAGGACCTGCAATCACTAAATGCGGCGTATAACCTTTTGATTTCAAAGAGGCTAATGAAGATAATAATAAGTCTAAGCCTTTTTTTGGATGAATTCTGGCTAAATATAAAATAAAAGGTTGGAAAATAAGCTGCGGATAATGAGAATAAAATTGCACAATAGCCGTTTCGCGTTGAATCATACAGCCAGCCGTTCCAATCGGAATCACTCTTGAATCACAAGCATAAGGTTTAAAAGAATTAATCGCTAATTCTTGTTCGAGTTTTGTCGTAAATAATACGGCTTTTGCTTGATGTAAAACTTGATATTCATAAAAATACCAATAGAATTGTTTTTTATAATGCTTCAAACGGAATTTTTGAAACCAAGGGTCTAACATGCCATGTGGATAAACATAATACAAACAGTGATTTTGGGTTAAAATTTTACAACTGATCATACTATGATATTGCCATAATCCTTCAATAATAAAAACCTCATAAGAAGAATAATGAATTTTTAACCATTGTTTAAATGCGGGACAATAACCATAGTTTAAAATTCCTGAACCTAAAGCGTAAATTTTAAGACTATATTGATGTAACCATTCAGCATTAGGCGCATCTAAACAGACAATTTCAACTTGATGTCCAAAGGATTGTAGAGCTAATGAAGATTGAATAACGCTCTCAATAACTCCGCCAGTTTTTGGATTTGTCGAATGAATAATCCGTAACCATTTCATTAGATTGAATCTCGTAACCAATCAGTTAAATCGGTATTTAATAATTGACTTAAATTAAGAATATCGTCTGCAAAAAATTGTTGTAAAAAATGTTGATCGGTAATTGAAATTTGTGGAGAATGAATCGGTTGATAATAATAATTTTTAAAAAAATTAATCCATGATCTGGGTAAATAAACCGATAAACTTTTTTTAATACCTGATTGATATAAATAACGATTTAAATAAGAAAATCTCGCTTGTTTTGCGGTCATGCTAAATGGAATAGAATTAGGTAATAATTCTGGCGATACTTCTAATTGATGACAAATATTAAATAAAATCTGTTGAAATTGTTTTTGCAATTGATCATAAAAAATAATAGAAACTTGTTGTGCTGGAAAATAATCCAAATAACGCTTTACTGCAGCATAATATAAACCAGCCATTAAATATAAATTCCAATGTTGATAAATCATATATGGATATTGAATAATCGGTCGCCGAATAGCGCTTGAAAAAGATTCAGTTTCAATGCCAAAAGCGCAAGCCATTTGATAATGCGAATAAGCCCGTTGAATAGGATTGCGTAAAATCATAATAATTTTAGCTTGTGGATTTGCCTGATAAATTTTTTCAGCAGCAATATGGGATAATAAATAACTCACTGAAGCTTCACCGCATTTTTGAGTCGAATTTGCCTGATTAAATAAAGCTAAATAGGCTTCAATGGTTGGGATATAATTCCATGAATCCTGTTGTTGAATTCGCGTTTGAATAATATCGTTACAAAAATAATTAGGTTCTTTAATTGGCGATAAATATAATTGCGGATGTTGCGCTAATGCTTGATAAACGCTAGTGGTTGCGGATTTCATTGCGCCAACAATAAAAAAATCTGGATATTTCATGATTTAAAGCCATCGATTAACCGGATGTAAATAATATCTCTCTGCCGTTTGTAAACGTTGTTCTAATTCAGAAGAATAACGTAAATATAAGGTATTATTGCCTTTAATATTATAAGAAGATAATTTTTTTAATTGTCGATTTAAGGGATTATATTCATAGGGTTGAAATTGAAAATTTAACATTAATTGATGTAATTCTTCAGCATTAATTCCGTAACGTTGACTGTTTTGATTAATTTCTAAAATGACCGCAATTAACTGTGGATTAGCAAAAATTTTCGGCGCACTTTGTAAAACATAATATTCAAATCCTTCAACATCAATTTTAATGACATTAGGTAATTGATCTTGTAAAATATCAGTTAAAGTTTGCATAGTAATTGGAATAGTATTAGAGTTTGTATTATTTATATCAACATGATTTAAAACATCTAAATGAGCGGTAAAATAACGAATTCCAGCTTGTGTATCAATGCCAACCGCATGGATTTGAACTTTAGTATTTAAATCATTTAAATGAATTTGTTGTGTTAATTGAATAACGGTTTGAGGAATAGGTTCAATAGCAATTGTTTTTGCACCAATAACCCCTGAAGTTAACAGTGTATAACACCCCACATTTGCCCCTACATCGACAAATAAATCTGTATTACGCAAATAATGTAAAATAAATCCCATTTCATAATATTCTTGTAAACCAACATAAATATTTGCTGTTGCACCTAGCATTCCATTCATCACATATAATTGGGTTTTATTAATCCAAGGAATTGAAATTACAGTATCAGTTATTCGACTAGAAATTTGCCAATGAAGATAATTGCTAAATACTCGAATATACCTTGATTTTGCTAAAGGATGTTTAATCAAAAATGTGAATAAAGCCAAAAAGTTTTTAATTATCGATGCCATATTAATTTTGGTTTTTGACCATGATTACAAAAATAATAATTAATTACTTGTTGAATATAATTTCCCGCTCGTTCTGGCGTAATTAAATGAGATAATTGTTGAGCTTGATTGGTTAAATCTTCACGACATTTTGAATCGGTGATAAATAAAATTAACATTTGAATTAAATGATCTAAATCATTAGCGCGAAAAATCAATCCAGCATTATATTGAGCTAATAAACATTTTGCCCCTACTGCATCACTTATAATTATCGGTACAGCTTGTAATAATGCTTCATTAATCACCACTCCCCAGCCTTCATGACGACTGGGTAAAATTAAACCGTGATATTGAGCAATAATCGCTTGAATTTCGGTTGCTGAAACTACACCATAATAGCGAATTATATCTGATTGATAAATAAAGGTTTTATCCTTAAATCCATAAATATCTAAACGAATTGAATAGCCTTGTTGAAATAAATATTCAACGGCTTTAATCGCTAAATCAATTCCTTTACGATAATTTAATACACCTACATAAATAAACTTAATTGTTGAGCAAGATAAATCTGATTTCTCTACAGCCATTTTGGGAATAAAATAGCCGAATTCAAAAATTTGTTGGGCTAAAAATCCCGCTTTTATAAATTGTGTATCCGCTTGATCAGATAAAGTTAAAAAACAAATATTTTGACGATCATTAAATTGATGAATTAAATGAATAATTAATCTATATAAAAAAGGTTTTACTAAACATTTTAGCCATTTTTTAACAATAGTTGTGGTTTGAAAATAATCAATAGGTTGAGTTAAATAAGCCTCATTCAAAATAATTAATTGACATTGTTTGATATTAGCATAAATAATTAACCATGCCCATCTTTTATCTGCCCAGAAAC
>JBEEJU010000062.1:0-4928 GCA_041169045.1 Pseudomonadota bacterium | reverse complement strand
CAATAATTGTGCAACCACCGGCACAGCTTCAGACAGGGGCAAACCAGCCAAAATGGTTTTTAAATCTTGATGTTGATGGGTTTCTGTTCCCAAACGTTGAGCTTGTATAATTTGCTGAGTATATTTAGGGCTTTTTGCCATTGGCATAAACCGTGACAAAGTCGCCCAATCAACATTAAATACGGCATTCACCGTTGCTTGATTGAGTAGCAATTTTTCCAACAGAGTTAAAGCCATATCAGAAGTTAACGCTTTACTACCTAAACGGGTTTCTAAAATATCTTTCAATTGTGGATGTCGAGTTAAAAAACCCACATCTTCAATCGCGCCCCAAGCGACCGCTAAGGCGGGTAAACCTTGTTGTCGGCGATATAAAGCGAGTGACTCTAAATAATGGTTTGCCGCTACATAGTTCGCCTGCCCTGGATTGCCTATGAAAGTGGTCATTGAGGAATACAAGACCAAAAAATCTAAGGTTACGGATTGGGTTAATTGATGTAAATTCCAAGCTCCTTGAATTTTTGGAGCTAAAACGCGCTGGAGTTGTTGCGCATCAAGGTGGCGAATCAGCGCATCATCAATCACTGCAGCCGCATGAATCACTCCTTTCAGCGGTGCAGAACCCTGATTAATCCGCTCAAATATCTTTTCTAACGCGATAAAATCGCAAACATCAACTGCACCAATTTCAATTTGTACACCTGCATCTCGCAGTCGCTGAATTGTTAGCTCGGCATCGCTGTGTTTGACTCCTTGACGACCTAATAACCACAAATGTTTCGCGCCTTTACTGACTAACCATTCAGCGGTTTTTAAACCAAATCCCCCTAAACCTCCGGTGACTACATAACTGGCGGTTGCAGATAATTTCAGTTCTATCGCAACAGAATTTTCTGTATGAACGTTCAAAGGCTGGCTATTTTCAAACGACACCACAATTTTGCCGATATGCCGTGATTGCTGCATATAACGGAAAGCCTCTTCAATATCTTTTGCCGGAAAAACGCGCAATGGTAACGGATGAAACACTTTATTTTCAAATAGTTGCATCATTTCTTTAAATAATTGACCCGCTAAATCGGCGCGTTCGATCAGCAATTGATCCGCATCAATTCCGTAATAACTAATGTTATTGCGGAAAGGACGTAATCCAATTTTGCTATTTTCATAAAAATCACGTTTACCCAATTCTAAAAATCGTCCAAAAGGACGCAAAATCGTTAAATTTCGCCAAATGGCTTCGCCTGATAACGAATTTAAAATCACATCTACGCCTTTACCTTCAGTGAGTTGTAATATCTGATCGGCAAAAGCCATGTTGCGTGAATCCATCACATGATCAGCACCTAACAGCTTGACAAACTGACGTTTTTCTTCTGATCCAGCGGTGGCGAAAATTTCTGCACCTATCCATTGCGCATATTGAATTGCAGCTAAACCGACTCCTCCAGCCGCTCCGTGAATTAAAATTTTTTCACCCGCTTGTAACCGTGCTAAATGGTGTAAAGCGTAATAAACCGTAAAAAAAGTGGTGGGAATCGTTGCAGCTTGTTCAAATGTCCATTCAACCGGTTTCAGTACAGTCGCAGTGGTTTGAGTAATCACTCGAGTGCTGAAACTGGCTGGGGCAAAACTAATCACTGCGTCACCTTGATGAAAATTTTTCACCTCAGCCCCCACTCGTTCGACAATGCCGGCTAATTCCATGCCTAAACTCGCGCCGGCAAACCCATTTTCTACCGCTTCATCAGCTAACAATCCCATCGCATACATCACATCACGAAAATTCAAGCCTACAGCGATCGGGCGAATTTGAATTTGATTCGCTGCTAGTTCAACCGTCGCGGGCAAACTGCGCCAATATAAATTATGTAATGAACCTGCAACTTTAAAATCCAAAACGAAAGGGAGTTGAGAAGTATGATTGAATTCAGAACGTAAAACTTGTCGCTGCATTCGTAAAACTTGCGCTGCACCTTCACTAATCAGCCATTCATTTTCAGCTTCGGCGTTTAATAAAGCTGTCCCTAATCGATAACTGATTGTCGCAGTGGATTGAAAATCGGTTAAATCGAACAAACGAATGGTTAAATTTGGATATTCATTCATCGCGACTCTAACCAATCCCCACACTGCCGCTTCGGTTGGAGAAATTGCTGTATCGCCCAGAGGTTGATAAACTGCGCCACCTTTAGTCACTACAGAAACGGTGATTGCAGAGGTTTCTGGAATCGCCTGAAACAACTGCCGCATCCATTCACAACGTTGCGCTGCTAAGTTGATAGACAAATTGTGGTTATACGCTTGTTCTATACTAGGTAAATAAATAATTTGTTGATAATTTTCAATAGTTTGTAACCATAAAGCTAATGATTGCGCTGGATGCTGGGCTTGTTGTAAACAAATCCATTCAGCAGTCGCTAACATTTGTAAGCCGAATACGTTATGACCTTGTGCCGTTAAAGTTGCGCTCAAGTGTTGATATAACTCATCCGTGATTGCGGTTGAAGCAAATAAAATCAACCACGTTTGTTTAGGCAATATCGCTAATGGAATGGCAATTTGATTGGGATTTTGCGCAAGAAGTACAAATACACCAGCTTGCTCCCATTTTTCAGGTTCGGTAAATTTTTGAATATCACTAAAACCTTGCTGCTGTAAATAATTCGCCCACACTTCAATCGGACGTAAACGTGAACTGAATTGCTGTTGCGCAGTCGATACCCACCAATCAGGCTGTAAACCAAAAGTTAAATCGGTAAATCGATCCGGTTCGCGTTCTTGAATTAAAAGATAACCATTATGAATCAATAATTTTTGTAAAACCGTAATGATTTGCGAAATAGATTCAAGCTGATGCAACGCATGACTGACAATAATCCAATCAAAACCGCCATTCAATTCTTCAGGTAATTGATGAATTAATTGCGCTAGATTAAATTGTTTTGCTCTAAATCCTAAACACGATTCAAATTGCATTATCGCGTGATCTATAATGTCTTCGTGATGATCAATTAATATAAAATCAAATCGATTTTCAGGAAATAAAGGAATTAATAATCGAGTTAATTCAGCTTGGCCTGAGGAACAACATAAAATTCGGCAACGACGATTTTCTGGTAATTGCGTTAGCCATTGTTTCATCATTCGTACAATCACCGTATTCATAATGGTCGCGGTACGAGAAGCACTATAAAAATGTTCGTAGGTACTGCTTTTAGCTGGCGATAAAACCGCCGTTGCATGGCTCTCTCCACGCAATATCGCTGGTAAATGCGCGGCAGATTGCGCTAATAAAATTAATTCGGGTAAATAATCCGGATAATCTGCAACTACTGTACGCCAAATCATGGCAGATTCGGGAATATCAGTAGTAGATTGCCAATGCCAAATTAATTGATTCGGCTCAATTATTAACCATTGTTCTTGTTCTAAAATAAATAGAATTCGACGTAATAAGGCAAATTGTTCGGGAATAATAGTCGCGGTTTCAATTAATTCATCCCAAACAATAGCAGCGGCGGAATTGGATAATAATTGCACTGTTTCATAACAATAAGCTGCGATATAAGCCTCAAATAAAGGCATAACTTCGGTAAAATGTTGTTGGCGTTGTTGGGTAATTTCCGCTTGCGAAAAATAAAAATCGATTTGTTGTTTTAAAACCGTTTTATTTATTTCAACAGCAGTTAATTCTTCAATTAACAAAGGCTTTAATTCACCGGTATAATAATAAAATGGCGGATAATGTTCAGCCGCTTTAATAAAATTAACACTGCGAAATCTGACTTGTTGTAACACCGCAATTAATTGTCGCTCTTGATCCCATAAATAAAAATCTGCAACAATTGAACGACGATGATAACGTTTTAATTCCACTTTACACCAATAAGGTAATTGCTTTTGTCCATAAAAACGCAATTTACCAATTCGCACTGGAATCATCGCTTGCAAATAGCCTTGTTGAATTTGTTGATGAAACACTGAGGCTAATAATTGAAAACAACTGTCTAATAAAACTGGATGTAATAAATAATGATCTTCCTCAACTAATGTATTTGGAAAACGTAATTGCGCCCAAGCGATTTTTGCTTGAGTCCATAACCAAATTTGATCTACACCTTGAAAAGCCTTACCGTAATGTAATCCGATCTTTTGGGTAAATTGATAATGTTGTTCCGCAGAAAAATGAAAATCCGCTTCAGACATTATTGGATATTCCATTAACGGCTGGCATTTTTGCATAGGTTGACCTAATAAACGCCCGCTAACATGACGAGTAATCGCGTCACCACTGCGAATGGTAAAAGTGCCATCATTGGGAATACAATAAAATTTAATTGGCTTTAAATGTTCCGCATCTAAAACAATAGGTGCGCTAATTTCTATCTCTTCAATTTCAAAATCATTTCCCCCTAACCACGATTTAGAAGCGGCTAATGCCATTTCAAGATAAGCACTCGCTGGTAAAACAATAGCCCCGCCAATTTCGTGATCGGCTAACCAAGGCATTAATACCGTATCTAGGGCATTTTCCCAAGCGGCATCCGCATCTTTTAATCGATAACCCAATAAAGGATTCACTAATCGCCGTTCAATTAAACCGTAACCCTTTTCAGTTAATTCATGCCAATAAGATTCACGTTGCCAAGGATAATTAGGTAAGCGAATTTTATGTTGAAAATCAGAGAAATAGACCGTTGATTCAATTTCTGCACCTAATAAATAACTATGAAAAACACACTCTATAATTTGAGATAAAGATTCTTGCTGACGTTTTATAGTGGCTAAAGTTTTACCTATTTTTTGTTTAGCTTGTAAGGATTGTTGGATATATCGTAATAAAACCGGATGAGAGCCAATTTCAATAAAAATAGTAATTCCCTGATCAATTAAATAATCCACTGCGCGGTGAAATTCTACCGGCT
>JBEEJU010000061.1:0-4052 GCA_041169045.1 Pseudomonadota bacterium | reverse complement strand
AATTAAAATTTATTTAATGTGAATAAGGATCAAATGTAAACAGACTATTCTTTACGTCAATCCGAATTGTATTAACATTTTGCCATTTTCCCATTAATAATTGCTGTGCTAATGGATTAGTAATATATTGTTGAATAGCACGTTTTAAAGGTCTAGCACCATAAATAGGATCAAAACCAATTTCAGCTAATCGCGCTAATACATTGGTGGTGAATTGCAATTTTAAACCTTGTTCTTGTAAACGATGTTGTAAATGAGCCAATTGAATTTCAGCAATTTGTTGAATTTGCGCTTGACCTAAAGGATGAAATACCACGACATCATCAATTCGATTTAAAAATTCTGGGCGAAAATGTCCAGCGACTACCGACATGACTTGCATTTTCATCATTTGATAATGTTCTTCACCTGTTAAATCCTGAATATAATTAGACCCTAAATTAGAAGTCATGACAATCACCGTATTTTTAAAATCCACTGTACGTCCTTGACCATCAGTTAAACGCCCATCATCTAACACTTGTAATAGGATATTAAACACGTCGGAATGGGCTTTTTCGATTTCATCTAACAAAATCACCGAATAAGGTTTGCGTCTTATCGCTTCAGTTAAATAGCCACCTTCTTCATAGCCAATATACCCGGGAGGCGCGCCGATTAAGCGTGCAACTGTATGTTTTTCCATGAATTCTGACATATCAATCCGAATCATTGCGTTTTCGGTATCAAACATAAAAGCCGCTAAAGCTTTGCATAATTCGGTTTTTCCAACTCCAGTTGGACCTAAAAATAAAAATGATCCATTTGGACGCTGTGGATCGGCTAATCCAGCGCGGGAACGACGAATCGCATCACTGACGGCGGTTAGGGCTTCCTGTTGTCCAACCACACGTTGAGCCAAAACCTGCTCCATTTTTAATAACTTATCACGTTCGCCTTCGAGCATTTTAGCCACCGGAATACCCGTCCATTTAGAAACGACTTCGGCAATTTCATTTTCAGTCACTTTATTGCGTAATAAAGTCATGCTTTGCGTTTCAGCATGAGTTGCGGCGGCTAATTCTTTTTCTAATTTCGGAACAATGCCATATTGTAATTCGGACATTTTCGCTAAATCACTGCGACGACTGGCAAATTCTAAATCTAATTTGGCTTGTTCCAATTGTTCTTTTAATTGAGCAGAACCTTGTAAAGCGATTTTTTCAGATGTCCATAATTCTTCCAAATCAGCATATTCACGTTCTAATTGTTCGATTTCAGTTTCAATAATCTCTAAACGTTTTTTTGAAATTGAATCGATTTCTTTTTTTAACGCTACTTGTTCGATTTTTAATTGAATTAATCGTCGTTCTAATTTATCCATAGATTCCGGTTTAGAATCAATTTCCATACGAATTCGACTCGCTGCTTCATCGATTAAATCAATCGCTTTATCCGGTAATTGGCGATCAGAAATATATCGATGAGATAAAGTCGCGGCAATCACAATGGCAGGGTCAGTAATTTCCACGCCATGATGCACTTCATAACGTTCTTTTAATCCGCGTAAAATCGCTATGGTATCCTCAACGCTGGGTTCATTAACCAAAACTTTTTGGAATCGTCTTTCTAATGCCGCATCTTTTTCAATATATTTACGATATTCCTCTAAAGTAGTTGCGCCTACGCAATGTAATTCTCCTCGTGCTAAAGCGGGTTTTAGCATATTTCCGGCATCAATTGCCCCTTCGGCTTTTCCCGTACCAACCATCGTATGCAATTCGTCAATAAATAAAATAATTTGTCCATCTTGTTTTGCTAATTCATTTAAAACCGATTTTAAACGTTCTTCAAATTCCCCGCGATATTTAGCTCCAGCAATTAATGCCGCCATATCTAAAGTTAACAATTGTTTATTTTTTAAACTTTCAGGAACTTCGCCATTAACAATTCGTTGAGCTAATCCTTCGACAATTGCTGTTTTACCCACTCCAGCTTCGCCAATTAAAACCGGATTATTTTTAGTACGACGTTGTAATACTTGAATGGTGCGACGAATTTCATCATCACGTCCAATTACCGGATCCAATTTTCCTTGAGCGGCTTGTTCTGTTAAATTAAGGGTATATTTTTTTAAAGCTTGACGATGATCTTCCGCATTTAAATCACAAACTGTTTCACCGTCACGCATTTTATCAATAATCTTTTCAATCGCATTTTGAGTTATTCCAGATTTAAGTAATATATTTTGCAACGAATCTTTAGCTTCAAAAATAGCTAATAAAAATAATTCACTGGAAATAAAACTATCGCCACGTTTCTGAGCCAATTTATCCGTCATATTGAATACACGTTGTAAATCATTAGACAATACAATATCGCCATGATTTCCACTAATTGTGGCTAAACGATTGAGTTCTTCGGTTAATAATTGACGTAATTGATTAACATTACCACCAGTTTGGATTAATAAGGGACGCACACTGCCATTTTCTTGATTTAATAAAGCGATCAATAAATGCAATGGCGTAATAAATTGATGATCTTTGCCTAAAGCTAAACTTTGAGCATCTGCTAAAGCTTCTTGGAATTTATGAGTCAGTTTATCAGTACGCATGTTAATTCTCTATGTAATTGAGTTGGAAATAACATGGGGGATTTTATCTAATATTTCAAGCCCTGAAGATAAATTTTAATCTTTTGCAATAAATTCAGTATAATAGCTATTTTTAATATAATGAATGAATAGTTATGTTACATTTAATCTTTCAATCGCCTATTTCCGCAGCAACATTAGCGCGAATTGATTCACGAGATGCGATAATCTTTTTTGAAAATGCGATTTTTTCATTAGTTAAACAAACTGAAACGCAGCAGATGATTTCTACTTTTGAATTTCAACATTTATTTGTATTAATTACAGAAATTCAACGTCGCGGATTATCGCCAGATCAATTAATTGAAGGAATACAATGTATTGATTATATAACCTGGGTAAATTTAACAATTGAACATCGGTTAATTCAAACATGGCGATAATTCAAATTTATCACTATTCAGTTGCAATCAATGAAGAAGGATTTTTAATCGATTTTACCCAATGGAATGAAGAAATTGCACAATTTCTTGCAGATAGAGAGCATATTCAATTAACGCCTGAGCATTGGGAAATTATTTGGTTATTGCGTGAATATTATCAACAAACGCAACATTTACCTACTTTGCGAATGTTTGTTAAATTAATTGGCGTTAAATTAGGAATAGAAAAGGGGAATAGCCGTTATTTACATCGATTATTTAATAATAGTCCATTAAAATACGCCTGTAAAATTGCGGGATTAGTCAAACCACCGAATTGTCTATAAAATCTACAATAATTTTTAATAAAATGTGGAATATAACATTTTTAATTCAACAGAATTGAATATGCGATATTGAAATGGTGTAGAGACTTTGCAATTCAAGGTCTCTACAGTAATTAAAAAGCTAAAATAAATCTAAAGAGTAGAAATCCCGTTATAACCATTGGTAATTGGATAACGTCGATCTCTACCAAAAGAACGCGGTGTTATTTTAATTCCTGGCGGAGATTGGCGACGTTTATATTCGTTACGATCAACTAATTGAATTGCTCGTTTTACATCTGCAATTGCAAATCCAGCAGCGATAATTTCTTCAGCCGTTTGATCTTGTTCAATATAACGCTCTAAAATTAAATCTAATTGTGAATAAATCGGTAATGAATCCGCATCAATTTGATTCGGGGCTAATTCAGCAGAAGGCTCGCGAATTAATACTCTTTCGGGAATTACTGGGTTAATTTGATTTCGATAGCGCGCTAATTGATAAACCATTAATTTAGCTACATCTTTAATTGGCGCAAATCCACCTGCCATATCGCCATATAAGGTTGCATAACCAACACTCATTTCACTTTTATTACCGGTAGTTAATAAAATCTTTCCTTGTTTATTTGATAATGCCATTAAAATAACGCCTCTACATCTTGCTTGAATATTCTCTTCAGTAATATCTTTAGGTTGATTGGCAAAAATCGGTGCTAAAGAATCGGT
>JBEEJU010000060.1:0-3457 GCA_041169045.1 Pseudomonadota bacterium | reverse complement strand
CCGAATAAAGTGTCATTGCCAGAACCGCCGATTAATAAATCATTACCTTCGTTGCCGTTTAAACGATCATTGCGTTCGTGTCCAGATAAAGTATCATTAAATTCTCCGCCTAAAAGAATATCGGGTCTAGGACTGCCGTTTAACTTTAATGCACTACCTTTGAATTCACTGATATTCGCAATTTTTAACCCACCTCCATCAGCAATAAAAGCTAAATTGTGTCGTATCTCAACATCAAAAGCCCAACCCATATCTAACTTACCGATTAATTCTGGACTTTTCGGGTGACTTACATCAATAACTTTCAAGCCTCTGAGACTATCTGATGCAAAAACCAAATTATTATGAACTTCAACTGATTCAGCAAAACGATCGGTAATTGCAGTCCCAATTATTTCTGGCGTTTTGGGGTGACTTACATCAATGATTCGCAAACCTTCTGCATGTCTAGAGTTATTAGCAATAAAAGCTAAATCGTGTTGTACCTCAACATCAAGAGCTATGCCATATGTACGCAAACTACTAATTAACTGTGGTTTTTCTGGTTGACTGACATCAATAATTTTTAACCCCTTCCTGCCGGCAGCAATAAAAGCTAAATCACCCTGTACTTCTACACCAAAAGCCCATCCATCAGTATCCCAACTACCAACTAAATGCGGTTTTTCTGGTTGACTGACATCAATAATTTCTAAGCCTTTCCTACCATCAGCAATAAAAACCAAATTACCTCGTACCGTTATATCGCAAGCCTCTCCACCAGTATCGAAACTACCGATTAATTCTGGATTTTGGGGTTCAGTTATATCAATAATTTTTACACCTTCTCCTCTATTTGCAATAAAAACTAAATGATTATGAACAGCTACACTTTTAGCTAAATTATCAGTATTCAAACTACCAATTAACTCCGGTTTTTTCAGTTGGCTTATGTCAATAATTTTTAAGCCTTGATAGTTATTTGCTATAAAAGTTAAATGACCTTGCATTGCTATACTATATGCCGATCCGTCGGTATTCAAAGAACCTATTAATTTTGCCGTTGCCATATCATTCCCCTTCAATTCAGCGTAAAAAATACCATTTTACGCTTACTGTTTATGCTTCAAAAGTCATTAACATTTTGATTACGATAAATTGAGTTAAACTACTTTCTTATCTTTGGGATAAAATGTTTTTTCACTTAAATTTGTATTCATGATATGACTTCATCAACCATTTTTACTTTAGGCATTGACGGATTCAATTACGCCGATTTATATCAACCCGCAAAACTCAAAACTTTATTTGAAGTTTTTGAACGTCAGGTTGCCGAACAAGATAGTCAATTGTTTCAACAATTTAATCACTATCGACATACTCAAGGACGAGAATTGTCCGCAGAAACGATTTCGCAATTATTGGTACAAATGAGTGTCCATGTTGGACAATTTGTCGCGCAATTGTTTCAAGTCAAACCACAACAAGAACAACAACGTTTGCGCATTCAACAACAATTCGACACTGTATTTGCTTATAAAAATACGATTGTTGCAAAATTAGCCAGCACGTTTAAAAATGTTGACTCTACGCAATGGGATTTGGATTTGCTTGATCGACAATTGTCATTATTCATTCAAGCCGCTTATCCTGAATTAACCGCTACTGATGATCAGGAATTTTGTGTTGCGAATGTAGCAATGCAGATTTATCAATTATTCCAACATTATCAACAAGTTGCTAAAGGCGAAGTGAGTGAATATTCAACCGCTGAAGTTGAGGTGGAATATTTACGTCAATGTTTATTAAGCAATACTGCCGCCGCTACGGTTTTTGGCTCGGTATTGATTTGTGAAAATTCTGCGGAATTTGTTGCTGAATTATTTTTATTAATTCAACGGTGGAGTTTTCTCGCGCTTAAGGATCAACGCTATTCTGCATGGTTGAGTTTTAAATCTCCGCAAAAACGCGATTTTTCTCAATTGGTTAAACACGAGACCGTTGATCGTGGCGAATTTAGCGCGTGGATGGGACATCATCGTCGTCACCGTGATGGTTTTGCTTTAACCGATAAACGCTTTAATGAGCGACAAGTGTTATATGAAGTTGATCATTGTATTTATTGCCATGATCGCAACAGTGATTCTTGTTCTAAAGGCATGATCAGTAAAAAGACCAAAACTTTTAATGTTAATGCGTTAGGTGTGACCGTTACCGGTTGTCCATTAGAAGAAAAAATTTCTGAAATGCACCTGCTCAAGCGTCAAGGCGATAACATCGCTGCTTTAGCCTTGATTACGATTGACAATCCTTTGTGCGCGGGTACAGGTCATCGAATTTGTAATGACTGTATGCGCGGTTGTATTTACCAAAAAACCGAACCGGTGAATATTCCACAAATCGAAACCAACGTCCTCACTGATGTGCTGTTTATGCCATATGGCTTTGAAATTTATAGTTTATTAACCCGTTGGAATCCATTAAATATCAAACGTCCGTATCCTTTACCTTATAACGGTAAAAAAGTGTTAGTGGTTGGTTTAGGACCTGCTGGTTATACCATGAGCCATTATTTGCTGAATGAAGGTTTTGCAGTGGTAGGGATTGATGGTCTAAAACTTGAACCTTTACCGGTGGAATTAGTCGGAAATGAACAGACTGCGCCGCAGCCATTACGCGATTTCAGCGATATTTATGAAGCGTTGGATAAACGGATTCTTGCCGGATTTGGCGGGGTAGCGGAATACGGCATCACTGTACGTTGGGATAAAAACTTTTTAAAAGTGATTTATGTCAATTTATTACGTCGCCAAGCTTTCCGTTCATATGGCGGCATTCGTTTTGGTGGCACTTTAACCATAGAAGATGCTTGGAAATTAGGCTTTGATCATATCAGTATTGCGGCGGGTGCTGGAAAACCGACCATCATTGAATTAGAAAATAATTTAATGCGCGGAATTCGTAAAGCTTCTGATTTTTTAATGGGTTTGCAACTGACAGGCGCAGCAAAAACTTCTTCATTAGCCAATTTACAAGTGCGTTTACCGGCTGGCGTGATTGGTGGCGGATTAACTGCGATCGATACCGCGACCGAATTGATGGCGTATTATCCGGTGCAAGTGGAAAAGATTTTGCATCGTTATGAAATTTTAACGGCTCAATTTGGAGAAGATAAAGTTCACAGTCGTTATGATGCTGAAGAATTGATCATTTTGCAGGAATTTTTAGCGCATGGTCACAGCATTCGTGCTGAACGTCAACGCGCTGAAGCCAACGGTGAAATTCCGAATTTCCAACCTTTAATCGAAAGTTGGGGCGGAGTCACTCTGTTTTACCGTAAAGGGATGAATGATTCTCCCGCTTATCGCCAAAATCATGAGGAAATTCATGAAGCTTTACAAGAAGGCATTGCTTTGGTCGAAGGCATGAGTCCTAAACGAGCAATTGGCGATGAGTTTGGTCATTTAGCCGCTGTCGA
>JBEEJU010000059.1:0-8209 GCA_041169045.1 Pseudomonadota bacterium | reverse complement strand
ACAAACTATAGAACAAATCTTGGTAGTTATTCCCGCATTATTAATGTTGGCTATTTATTGTGACACTGCTGAATCAATGCGCTTGGTTGAAATTGCGACGATTATGTGGATGGGATCAAGATTTGGATTTTGGTTAGGTTATCACCATGATCTCCAATTACGTGCGCCGGGCATGATTGGAATGTTGCAGAATTTAATTATTTTATTATATGGATGCAGTCGTTTTGGTTATGAATTAGCAGGAATGATTGGCTCAATGATGGTCATTAGTATTTTTGTGATTATTGAATGGTATTTACTAGCAATTAATAAATTATAACCGTAAAAATAACCAATATTCTGGATAAAAAAAGGTGGTCATTAAGACCGCACAGAAAAGGATATGAAAAAATAGAATCTAAATGGCTTAGGAGGCGAATAGAATTGCTAAATTGGATATAGTGTAGCTAAACTCAATGAATAAGAAAATGTGGTGAATTGTCGCGAGTCAAATTGTCGCAGATAATTGTCGAAGTGCTTAATTTTTCGGTAAGCAAAAAAAATGCGGTCGCTAAGACCGCATAGAGAAGGATATGAAAAAAATAGAATCTAAATGGCTTAGGAGGCGAATAGAATTTCTAAATTGGATATAGTGTACCTAAACTAAATGAATAAGAAAATGTGACAAATTGCCGCGAGTCAAATTGTCGCAGTTTATCGAATTTGATAAAGCAGACGATAAATTTTTATAGTTGAAAATGATAATAAATACGCTAAAAAATATATGATAGAAATTGGTGATATTTTTTATTGTGAATGAGTGATAATTTATGGCTAAATCATTAACTTCTTTTACCAGTCAACATGTTGCTGATACGATAAAACCCGCGTTACAACAGTTGTTTGAGGCGAATTTAGAAGTGAGTGTTGGCGAAATAAGTTATACCGATGCGAAGGCGATTACCCTGAATAAAGTATCAATAAAACAAACAAATACTGTGTTTAATCCGACGTGGACGACTAGCCAATTTTATCTAGGCTTAGGTTTAGGGGGCGTTTGTGGATTGATTGTCGGTTGGGCGATATGTAAAGGATTCATTGATGAGCGCCATCATTGGCAGACGATGTCAAAACCCATTTTAGTTCAACCTAAACATCAATTACTTCCACCGCCACCGATATTATTCAATCAAGGATATTAGATTCTTTATCTTGAAGTATGCGAGAGCTTTCGTTACCACCTACAAATAAACGATAAGCTGGGTTTTGATTTTCTTCACGATATTCAAATCCTAAAGCATCCAAGCAATATTGAAAAGCTTTGCGTTCTGATTTGTGCATTTGTATTCCCATTAAAACTCGCCCGAATGCGGCACCATGATTCCGGTAATGGAATAAACTAATATTCCAACTGCTACCCAAGGCGGTTAAGAAATTTAATAACGCATTTGGCCGTTCTGGAAAATGTAAACTGTAGATAATTTCCCCCAAAGAACTCGGCGCATGACCGCCGACCATGTAGCGGATGTGTTCTTTAGCCAATTCATTGAGAGTCATATCTGTGACTGCGAAACCTTCATTAGTTAATTGTTGAATTAAATTTGCTCGATCGGCTTCGATACCGCTACTAGAGATTCCGACAAAAACTTGTGCCATTTGTCGATCAAAATAACGATAATTAAACTCGGTTAAACTGCGTCCGCCGAGTAATTTACAAAATCTTAAAAAACTGCCCGGAATTTCAGGTATAGAGACCGCCAATAAAATTTCTCGATGTTCGCCAACTAACGCTCGTTCAGCAACATAACGTAATCGATCAAAATTGATATTTGCCCCACTTTCTATCGCAATTAAAGTTTGTTTTTGTGCTTGATTAATTTCAATATAACGTTTTAGACCCGCTAAAGCTAAAGCTCCGGCGGGTTCGGCAATCGAGCGTGTATCATCAAAAATATCTTTAATCGCCGCACAAATTTCATCGGTAGAGACCGTGATCACTTCATCAACATAATGATGAGCTAATTTAAACGGTTCTTTACCGATTTGTTTAACTGCAACACCATCAGCAAATAAGCCGACTTGTCTTAAAATGACTCTGCGTTTAGCCGTTAATGCACGGTGTAAACAGTCTGAATCTTCAGGTTCTACACCGATAATTTTAATTTCTGGACGAACAAATTTAACATAAACCGCAATGCCAGCAATTAACCCGCCGCCACCAACCGGCACAAAAATTGCGTTAATGGTTTGATGTTTTTGCCGTAAAATTTCCACCGCAATTGTCCCTTGACCAGCGATAACATCAGCGTCGTCATATGGATGGACAAAAGTTCGATTTTGTTCGATAGCAATCTTTTTGGCATGTTCATATGCTTCGTCATATGAATCCCCAAATAAAATCGCAGTGGCTCCACGCGCTTTAACCGAATGAATTTTAATTTCAGGAGTGGTATTGGGCATTACAATCACTGCTTCGATTCCCAATTTCTTAGCAGCAAGAGCTACGCCCTGCGCATGATTCCCAGCAGAAGCAGCAATCACGCCTCTAGCTCGTTGTTCGGCGTTTAGCTGCGCAATTTTGTTATAAGCACCGCGTAATTTAAAAGAAAACACTGGCTGTAAATCTTCTCGTTTCAAATAAATATCATTATCTAAACGCTGAGATAAATGCGGAGCAAAATCCAAAGGCGTTTCAACTGCCACCTCATAAATACGATTCGCGCGTAAAATTTTTTCAATATATTGCTGCATAGCTAATTTGACTAGATAAACTGTTGAGTTTTAAACAAGGGATTATAAACCTGTTCTAACCAGTCGTATTGCATTAGCATCTTGTTTAGTATCAAAATCTACCGTACCGTAATGAAAATTAACTAACCATGCACCATAACTACTATTGGCATATGGAGTGGCTGTCCAAAAACGCACACTGGGGGTATTCGGAAAATACACAAGATTAATCGCAGGGGTGTTATGAGTATCAATTAAAGTCATTAAAGCCTCTTTAGTGGGCAATTTCCAATCATCATAGCCACATAATTTATGCGTGTTAACGGCATTTTTGAAACTTTCACTGTCACAAGCCGTTCCCCCAGAACACATTCCGCCACTTTGGACACCTTCTAAACCGCCATTGGTTTTCGTATCGGTGTTATACCACGAGTAAGTATTACTCATGTCTCTAATGCCTTTATCTAAGGTTTTAATTTCCCACATTAATCCGGTTTTGTTGTCACGAGTACAAGCCCAATCGGTAGGATTAGTTCCTAAACGAGCGGTATTAGCGAGTAAACTGCCGTTGTTGGCAATTTTGCTATAGCCTGTTTTAGGATATTGTGGATGGACGAATGAAGATTGAAAGCGGATAGCTGTAATACTGACCCTTTCAAGAGTTTTTGCAGAATTATGCACACTGACATAACCTAATTGCTTTACAAAACGCCATTGACTATCGGTATTGGCATTTAGTTTTAGTTGCACCCATTGGTTTTGATGTCGAGCTTGATCAATCACAAATTCATTACAGACTGGAGAAAGCTCAGTTCTGGAACAGATTTGGTTTTTGGCAAAGTGACCTTGAGGATAAATTCGATAGATGACGGCAGTGTTTTCACTGTCTTTAGGGACAAAGACGAATATTTTGTATAGCTTGGTTTGAGGTGCTTCCCATTCAGCGGAGAAATAACCACCTTGAAAATGAACTCGACTGATAAGAGTTAAAGAATCATCAGCAGAAGTTGAGAATGCAGTTAAGCATAAACTTAATTTCAAAATCAATGGATTACGAAATAAACGCATTTATTTAGGGTGCATAACTCAGTACGAGGTTCGTATTGTGAAGTATGTCACAAAAAATAACAAGTGAGGCAAAATGTCGCACTTAGTTGGTGCATTAAGTTTAGCTATTGCATCAACGGTGGAAAAAAGACAATAAAAAAGGCTAGCCACTTTAAAAAAGATTGCCTAGCCTTTTTGGGTATTACGAACGCTTACATCGAAACAGAAGAAGTTGCACTTGTTCCAACTTTTTGTTTAGAACCATCTGGATCGTCTAAACAACCTGCTAAACCAACAACCATCAACGTCAATGCCAAGAGAGATAATACTTTTTTCATAACATCCTCCACAAAAGGTTTTTATTTTTTGTAAACATTTAGAGTGTTAAACACCTAGTGCTTTGAGTATTGTAAATTCACATTAATGCTCAGATTTACCGCATCCAAAGAACCATTCATCAGCTAAATACCAAGCGTTGAACACGGATAATTTATATCATGGCTGAATCGTTGAGGCAATAATAAATTTATTCTAACGTTAAATAAGAGGGTTTTGTCCATTGAATATCAATCGTTTTTTGATGCCAATGTGCTTGCCCAATGGTTTGCCATTGCCCAGATAAATTGTTGTTTAATAAATCGTAAGTCCATTCATTTGACAGATGAATCGGTTTATATTTGACTAAAAATTGAGTGTGATTTAAATCCAGCCCTAAGTGAGTTCCCCAAAAAGCGGTGATTCGCATAATCCCTTTGTGTAGGCGAATCGGATCAATTTTTGGCGTTACCGCAATATTTGCCCACATGGAATGCACTCGTCCCCAATTTGGTGTAAGCATACGTCCGGTAGAATCGATGAAAGGTAGCCATTGTTCGTGACCTTGATTATCTAAATAAGTGATGGCTAATAAATGGTTATAACCTTGAAAATGATCATGAACATATAGCGCGTGAGGCGTAATTCCTACAAAACTATTTGATATGATAAGTAATGAATTACTGATTGCAGCAATCGGTGCAATTAAAGGTGTATGTAAATCGATTTTAAAACGATAGAGTAATCCATAGTGAATAGAACTGTTTAATTGTAAAAAAATCAGTAGCATAATGATTTTGGTTAAAATACGCACATTTTTCAAAAAATGTTCTGATTGGCTCCATAAATGATCAGCCCACATCGGTTGTATTTTAATCGGCGTAATTTCACAATTATTTTGACAAGTTAGACGTAAACGATTATCAGCGATGCTACGATAATAAGCGTTGGCATAGTTAAAAACCATTGGTAATTTCAGAAAATAACCTAATATCGCCGGATATCGCATTGCGATTAAAATTTCCGCGTAAGTATTGACTCCCGAATAAACTCGTTGTTGTTGATCAACCGCATATAAATCAGTTAATAAAGTCTCTAAATTAAAATCCTGTAATACAGGAGACAATTTTGCTTCGGATTGCGCCGGTTTAAATGCAATTCTGCGAAAAATATCAAAATGATTTAGCGTTAATACGGTGCGATTACATAAAGGACATTGTTGATCGTAATATACGGTTAAATAAGCAGTTTTAGCAGTAAACCAATTGGCTAATTGTTGATACCAAGAAAAAGGAATGACTAAACTATAACAAATTAACATGCCAAATCCAAAAGGATAAATATTTAAAGTTAAAATAATACTTAAATGTAAACTGATACCAATTAAGGCATAAATAGGTCTGAGTTTGGCTTGATGAACCAAAAAAATAAAACTGAATTGAAAAATTAAAATGATATAGCCAATTATTTTTTGCAAAATTTCCTGATTTAACCACCAAGATAAATTAAGTGCAGAAATATAATAAGGCATAGTTGCAGGTAACCATCCTCCTAAACCATTTCGCCAATGAGGGGCAAATAATTTGTGAATCGCAGAATCAAAATATAAAAAACCCAAACAAATGGTAACAGGTAATGAATAAGCTAATAATGGAATGCTTTTTACGCTATAATTATGATAAGCTTTAAAAGGAGAGGCTAATTTATAACGTAATTGATCGATAGACCAAGCTTTGTCTATAGGTAAAAATAATAAAAAAAAATTAACCCCGATCATAAATAAATCGAAACCGCCATCAAAATCCCGTTGCATGGGAGTAAAATTAACAAAAATTAACCAAAACAGATAATTACTGATAATCGCCATTTGACAGTGATAACCAATCGTTAAACAAAAAGCAACGATTGCCCATAGACAAAGAAAAAAATGAATCATTGGAAATTCCACATCCAAATAAGGAATAGGATCGAAAATCAAATGATTAAAATACAAAAGAAAAACGATTTCTTGAAAAGTGACTAATCCAAATAATAACCGGAATAAGCCTAAACCGGTGGCTGGAGCGGGAGTTCGGAGTTGTTGCAGAATTAATGAGCGGAGGAAGCTGTACATTTTGACATTTCATAGTGATAGAATCTAAAAGTGTACAGATTATAAGGGATAGCCAAAAATTCGCTATAAAAACAAAAACCGCTGTCTATTTTGGCAATCGACAGCGGTCTCGATGAGTAGAGAGATAAAACTCAGTACGGTGAAAATTTACTCTTCTTCTTCAGGTTCTGCGAAAACCCATTTTACGAAGAAATAACCCGCAGCAATTATCACAAGTGCTGTAATCATACCGGCTGGTTCTTTTAACATTTCTGTTAAGTCTAAGATCGCTCCCATGAGTGTCCTACCTTTTATGTGTTGTAAATAAAATAAACGCGCCAGTTTTTGGCATCCGAACTTAGTATGTTACTTTAGAAGATTTTAAAGTCAAGTTAAATCCGTGTTTCTAGCCAATCCTAAAAATAAAACCAAGTAAAAATCCCCGTGTAAATGGTCATATTGTTATAATACTAAACCAGTTACAAGCGGGATATTTTTGGAGCAAGCATCGTGAAAAAAAGAATAATTATTTTGGGACTAGGTTTGGCTTTAGCTACGCCAATGGTTTTGGCTCAATCTACAGAATGTGAAGATGTAGAAATTCATGGGAAATGGAAAGTATGGGCTGAAAGTCCTGGCATGGATAAAGAGAAAAAAATGGTAGATAATATATGGGAATTTAGAAAGGATTGTATTTTACATGCTATTTCCGAAGACCCTAGAACAAAAACATTGGATTTAGAAACCAAATATTTTATTCAGGAGGGAGCAGTGATGAAGCAAAAAGTTGGCCGACCTGATAAATATGATCATTGTGGTGTAGAAAAAACCGGCGATGAAATGATATTAAAATGTCCGGGTTTGTATTTTTTTATGACAAAAATAAATAACTAAATAATCAGTAAAGGGGGAATTGAAAGATGATTGGTGGAATTGCAATGGTATTTGCAGTCATTTGGATGTACCAAGGGACAATGAAAGTAAAAATGCCTAATGCGTTAATGTGGGTGGGAATTGCGGCGGTGGCATTTTTTGTCACCCAAACACTATTTGATTGGCTAAATATTTATATTTTAGAAACATTTAGAAGTAGTGAAAGTACCGCAGGTTACGAGCGAGACATTTTGAGTGTAGGTGATCGTAAAAATGAAGGCGGATTTGAAGGATTTAAAGGGGTATTGTTATCGACCTTTTTTGAATTAATGCCGCCAATTGCAGGATTTATCGTGGTTGCAATTATTCGTACCTATTTTGTTTTGAAATTGTCTTTAGCGCCGGCAAATTTATTTAACGGATTAGGCGATATGTTCATTAGCATTAAAGACAGTTTTGTCAGCACTGCTAAAGAAGAATAAAAAATTGCTTTTGGTAAAAAGCATTATCTTAAAAGCCCAAGGAATACTTGGGCTTTTTTATTCAATTAAATGACTAAAGAGACCAAAAAAATAATCATTGAAACGAGTAATACCGTCGCAATTAAACCGACAATGATATAATCTTTTATTGCCCCCTGATTAAAATCAAATTGTCGATTTTTATCGCTTTGGATTCCGATAAAAGCCGACAATACACTTTTGATAACTTGTATTAATGTAGGTTTTGTCATTTTTATTTAACCTCTGATTGATAAATTTTATTTTCTATTAGTCAAAAAATAAACAATATTTATATTATAACCAACTTGATCCCTGATTCCTATCTGCTTAATAAAAAATGATGAATACTCAATTATTACTCTCTCAATTATTAAATCAACGTATCCTATTTTTAGATGGTGCTATGGGAACGATGATTCAAGGTTATCATTTAGAAGAACAGGATTATCGCGGTACACAATTTAAAAATTGGAATTGTGATTTAAAAGGGAATAATGATTTATTATCCTTAACTCAACCTCAAATTATTCAAGCAATTCATCAAGCTTATTTGGAAGCCGGTTCAGATATTATTGAAACCAATACGTTTAATTCGACTCGAATTGCGATGGCTGATTATCAGATGGAGCAATGGGCTTACTCATTGAATTTTGCTTCAGCGCAATTAGCG
>JBEEJU010000058.1:0-5568 GCA_041169045.1 Pseudomonadota bacterium | reverse complement strand
AGTTTTTAACGTATTGACCTAACTGTCAAAGTTCAAATTATTTATCGTTAGAGGAATATAAAATGGCGGTATCTCAAGCAGATATTTTAGAAGCAGTCTCAAACATGACTGTTATGGAAATTGTAGAATTAATTTCCGCAATGGAAGCTAAATTTGGTGTTTCAGCAGCAGCTGTTGCGGTTGCCGCGCCAGCAGCGGTAGCTGAAGTTGTAGAAGAGCAAACGGAATTTGATGTTATCATGACCTCTTTTGGTGCAAATAAAGTAGGTGTGATCAAAGCAGTTAGAGCAATTACTGGTTTAGGTTTGAAAGAAGCTAAAGACGCAGTTGAGGGAGTTCCAACGACTCTGAAAGAAGGAGTGAGCAAAGCTGACGCAGAAGCTGTGAAAAAATCCCTAGAAGAAGCTGGAGCGACTGTCGAAATTAAATAAATTTTGACTGTCTTTCAATTAAATACATGAATAAACCTTCTTAAAATGAGACTGGTGGTGTGAGCCACCGGTCTTTTGCTGTTTGTTAAAAAACGAACAGTGGCAATCATTCTTGACAACAAGGTATAGAAGCAATGGCCTATTCTTTTACCGAAAAAAAGCGCATTCGTAATAATTTTGGAAAAAGTACAGAAGTACTTGATGTTCCTTATCTATTAGCAACACAAATTGATTCATATGCTGATTTTTTGCAGTTGGGTGTAAATCCTGATAAACGTTTAAATAAAGGGTTACATGCAGCATTTTTAAGTGTATTTCCTATTGTGAGTCACTCGGGATATGCGGTACTGGAATATGTAAGATATCGATTAGGAGACTCTATTTTTGATGTTAAAGAATGTCAACAACGGGGTGCAACTTATGCCGCTCCTCTACGAGTGTTAGTTCGTTTGGTGATTTATGACAAGGAAGAGTCGTTAACAGTTAAAAAAATTAAGGATATCCGTGAGCAAGAAGTTTACATGGGTGAATTGCCGCTAATGACAGATAACGGTACATTTGTCATCAATGGTACTGAGAGAGTTATTGTGTCTCAACTTCATCGATCGCCTGGCGTGTTTTTTGATCACGATAAAGGTAAAACGCATTCTTCAGGAAAATTGCTATTTAATGCTCGAGTTATTCCTTATCGTGGTTCGTGGTTAGATTTTGAATTTGATCATAAGGACGCTATTTTTGTACGCATCGATCGTCGGCGTAAAATTCCCGCTACTATTTTGCTTAGAGCTTTAGGGTATGGCAACGAAGAAATGATCAAAATTTTCTTCGAAATGAATCGGTTTAGATTAAGTGATAAAGAATGTTTATTGCAAATAATACCCGATAGATTGCGTGGTGAAATGGCAGCATTTGATATTCGTGCTGGCGATAAAGTTTTAGTAGAGCAAGGAAGACGTATTACGGCTAAACACGTTCGTCAAATTGAAAAAGCTGGTTTGAACGAAATTGAAGTTCCACGAGAATATTTGTACGGAAAAATCTTAGGCCATAACGTTATCGACGAGTCTACTGGTGAATTATTGGCGAATGTTAATGACGAATTAACAGCAGAGTTATTACAAGCTTTAATTGAAGCTAAGATCGAGCATATCGATACACTGTTTGTCAATGATTTAGATCGTGGAGCTTATATTTCACATTCTATGCGTCTTGATTCTACCGTCGATCGTATGGATGCTTTGGTTGAAATTTATCGAATGATGCGACCTGGTGAACCGCCTACTAAGGAAGCAGCTGAAGGTTTGTTTGAAAATTTATTTTTTACTGATGAGCGTTACGATTTATCCACTGTTGGACGTATGAAATTTAATCGTCGTTTAGGAAGAACGAAAATCGATGGTACAGGAACTTTAAGTAAAGAGGACATTATAGATGTACTTAAGGAATTAATTAGTATTCGTAATGGTAATGGTATAGTTGATGATATTGATCACTTAGGAAATCGTCGAGTGCGTTCCGTGGGTGAAATGGTAGAAAATCAGTTTAGAATTGGTTTAGTTAGAGTAGAGCGTGCGGTAAGAGAGCGTTTGACTTTGGCTGATTCTGAAGGATATATGCCACAAGAAATTATTAATGCTAAACCAGTGTCGGCTGCGATTAAAGAATTTTTTGGTTCTAGTCAGTTGTCTCAATTTATGGATCAAAATAATCCATTGTCGCAAGTAACGCATAAACGTCGTGTATCGGCACTTGGTCCTGGAGGTTTGGCGAGAGAACGTGCTGGATTTGAAGTGCGAGATGTTCATACAACCCATTACGGTCGAGTGTGTCCGATCGAAACTCCAGAAGGACCAAATATTGGGTTGATAAATTCATTGTCAGTATATGCTCGTACTAATGAGTATGGTTTTTTAGAAACACCTTATCGAAAAGTGGTCAATGGTCAAGTTACGGATCAAGTTGATTATTTATCTGCTATTGAGGAAGGTGAATATGTTATTGCTCAAGCCAGTGTTGCTGTTGATGAAAACGGTCGATTAGTAGAAGGTTTGGTGTCTTGTCGTTACAAAGATGAGTTTACTTTAGCTAATTCCGAATCAGTCCAATATATGGATGTTTCTTCAAAGCAAATTGTTTCAGTAGCAGCTTCGATTATTCCGTTTTTAGAACATGATGATGCTAATAGAGCTTTGATGGGGTCTAATATGCAACGTCAAGCTGTTCCTGTATTACGAGCAGAAAAACCTCTGGTTGGAACAGGGATGGAACGTGTAGTTGCTAAAGATTCTGGCGTAGTGGTCGTTGCAACTCGTGGAGGAACGATTGAGGCGGTCGATGCAGCACGAATTGTAGTGCGTGTTAATGATACTGAAACAGAAACAGGTACGCCAGGCGTTGATATATATAATTTAACTAAATATACCCGATCTAATCAAAATACTTGTATCAATCAGAAACCTTTGGTTAAAAAAGGTGATACCGTTAGTAAAGGCGATATTTTAGCTGATGGACCATCGACAGATTTAGGGGAATTGGCATTAGGACAAAATATGCTGATCGCCTTTATGCCTTGGAATGGATATAACTTTGAAGATTCAATTTTAGTTTCTGAGCGAGTGGTGCGCGAAGATCGTTTTACTACGATACACATCGAAGAAAAAACTTGTATTGCTCGTGATACTAAACATAGCCCAGAAGAAATTACCGCTGATATTCCCAATGTTAGTGAAGAAGCTTTATCTAAGTTGGATGAATCGGGCATTATTTATATTGGCGCGGAAGTTAAAGGTGGAGACATTTTAGTCGGTAAGGTGACTCCCAAAGGTGAAACACAATTAACTCCGGAAGAAAAATTATTGCGAGCCATTTTTGGTGAAAAAGCGGCTGATGTTAAAGATACTTCGTTGAGAGTTCCAGGTAATGTGCGTGGAACTGTAATTGATGTACAAGTCTTTACCCGTGATGGTATCAAAAAAGATAAGCGTGCATTAGAAATTGAAGAATTTGAAATTAAACGTTATCGTAAAGATTTGGATGATCAATTAAAAATTTTGGAACAAGATATTTTTGCCCGAGTTGCTCAATTATTGATTGATAAAATTTTAGTTTCAGGTCCATCTGCTCGTTCTGGAATGACAATTACTCAAACTTACTTGGAAGGTTTGCGTCAGTCTGAATGGTTAAAAATTAAATTGCAAGATGAAGATATTAATTTGCAATTAGAAACAGTGACTGAGCAGATTGAACAACAGCGTAAAGATTTTGATGAAAAATTTGAAGTCAAGCGCAAAAAGATCATGATGGGTGATGATTTACCTCCTGGTGTATTGAAAATGGTCAAAGTATATTTGGCTGTTAAAAAACGAATTCAGCCTGGCGATAAAATGGCGGGTCGTCATGGAAATAAAGGGGTTATTTCGCAAATTGTTCCAATCGAAGATATGCCTTATACCAAAGAGGGGACGACTGTCGATATTGTATTGAATCCTTTAGGGGTGCCTTCTCGAATGAATGTGGGTCAAGTATTGGAAACTCATTTAGGGTGGGCTGCGAAAGGTTTGGGAATTAAAATTGGAAAAATGCTTGAAGCTCGTTATGAATTACAAAAAGAAAAAATTACAACTATTCGTGGTTTTTTAGAAAAAATTTATAACAGTAGCGGACGTAAAGAATTATTAAATTCTTTTAGCGATCAGGAAATTTTAGAAATGGCACACAATTTAGTCGCTGGCGTACCTATGGCAACTCCGGTGTTTGATGGAGCTACTGAAGGTGAAATTCGTACCATGTTGCGTTTAGCAGATTTGCCTGAAGATGGACAAATTACCTTGTATGATGGTTTGACAGGTGAGGCTTTTGAGAGAAAAGTGACTGTAGGTTATATGTATATGCTTAAGCTTAATCATTTAGTCGACGATAAAATGCACGCTCGTTCCACAGGTCCTTATAGTTTAGTCACGCAACAACCTTTAGGTGGTAAGGCGCAATTTGGCGGACAACGATTTGGTGAGATGGAAGTCTGGGCATTGGAAGCATATGGTGCAGCTTATACTTTGCAAGAAATGCTTACTGTTAAATCGGATGACGTAATGGGACGTACACGCATGTATAAAAATATTGTTGATGGTAATCATACAATGGAAGCTGGAATGCCAGAGTCTTTTAACGTTTTATTAAAAGAAATTCGCTCGTTAGCAGTCAATATTGAATTGGAACAAGATTAATAAAAGTGTAATTAGCATTTGATTAACGATTCGTTCATTTAGACAGCAATTAGAATGTAGTTATAGAGGATAAGCTCTTGAAAGATTTAATGAATTTTTTAAAGCGTCAAGGTCGTTCAGACGATTTTAATGCCATCCGTATCGGTTTAGCATCGCCAGATATTATTCGCTCTTGGTCATATGGAGAGGTAAAAAAACCAGAAACTATTAATTATCGAACTTTCAAACCCGAACGAGACGGTTTGTTTTGCGCCAAAATATTCGGTCCTATTAGTGATTACGAATGTTTATGCGGCAAGTACAAGCGTTTAAAACATCGTGGTGTTATTTGTGAAAAATGCGGAGTTGAAGTTACTTTATCTAAAGTGCGCCGTGAACGTATGGGGCATATCGATTTAGCGAGTCCTGTTGCTCATATTTGGTTTTTGAAATCATTGCCTTCACGAATTGCTTTGTTATTAGATATGACCTTGCGTGGTATTGAGCGAGTGTTGTATTTTGAATCATTTGTTGTATTGGAACCGGGAACAACTCCGTTAGAAAAAGGTCAATTATTAACAGATGATGAATATTTAGATGCGGTAGAAGCTCATGGTGATGATTTTGTTGCCAAAATGGGCGCGGAAGCGGTATTTGAATTATTAAAATCAATTGATTTGAAAAAAGAAATTGAAATTTTACGCGAAGAAATCAATTCCACAAATTCAGAAACCAAAATCAAAAAGTTTTCTAAACGTTTAAAAGTTATCGATTCGCTATTAGCTTCTAATAATCGTCCAGAATGGATGATTATGACGGTGTTGCCTGTTTTACCGCCTGAATTACGTCCATTAGTACCCTTAGATGGTGGACGATTTGCTACTTCTGATTTAAATGATTTGTATCGTCGAGTGATTAATCGTAATAATCGATTA
>JBEEJU010000057.1:0-10101 GCA_041169045.1 Pseudomonadota bacterium | reverse complement strand
ATTGCTTGTTTCCATGCTTGAATATAAAGCGTTTCGGTGTCTAAAATAACACCATCTAAATCAAAAATAACTGCCTGAGGAAAAATAATGCTTTTTTGGTTCATTGACATTGATTCTATTGGAAGACATCAGTGAATAATTAAATGACTTAACTAATTATCGATTAATAAAGCTTTTAATTGTGAATAATGAATTAATTTAGGTTTAATACTGGATTGTTGCACAAATTGGGGAAACAATGAATCAACAATCCCTTGTTCAGCTAATTGCTGATAATTTTGTGAATTCATGAAAATTGACTTAACCACAATTAATTGTTCAACATGTAATTGAATAGCTAACCAAATCGCTAAACTGTCTGAAGTCATTTCCCAGGTTGCTGGAATATTTGCTTGATTTAATTCACTCAATATAGGCGACCAAATAACGGGTACAGAATTCGCCATTAAATTAGAAAAATCCCGAATTGATTTAATCAATTGAAAATTGGGATAAAGTCCATGAAATAGCAAAGCCATTTGTTGCATCGCTAAAATCGCCATTTCATGTGCAATACTCTCATTAAATTGCCACACTTGTTGTGCATAACGAACTTGATTCGCAAATTCACCTCCACCAGGAACGATTACAATATTGATTAATTTCGTTTGTTCAATAATAGCGAGACAATCTTTTATTGCATTTGAATAGGTTAAACTTCCGCCCAATTTAATGATCATAATATTCGATGAATTTAACATAGCTAATCGATTAATTATTTAAATTAGGCGGCGTTTGAGTTTCGCTTTCTTCTGAACGAACTTTGATTTGCTGATCAATTTGCGATTGAATTTGTGCATTTAATTCTTCACGTTGTTTTTGAGCTTCTGCCTCAGCTTGAGCTTTAGCCTCCGCCGCTTGTTTTTCAGCTTCAATGTTCGCTTTTAATTCAGATTCCGCTTTATTCGCCACATCAGAAACCACTTTAGACACGCCATCCACTAAATTATCTAAACCGGATTGCACTTCGGCTTTAGCTTTTTCCCCTAGTTTATTTAAGGTTTCTTCAGCAGATAAGGGCGGTAAAGCGGGTGGATGCGGCGGATCAATAGGTGCTGGAGCATTGGTTTCAGATTCAGGGAGTTGCGTTTCGCGAGCTTCAGCTTCAGCTTTAATCTGAGCTTGCTCCTGTAGTGCTTGTTGATGTTTTTGTTGAGCTTCCATCTCTGTGGTTGCCGCTTCTTTATCCAAACACAATACGCAACTATTTAAATAAGCTTGTAATTCTTCAACAGTTTGCGCCTGTAAATAACGCTCATGTTCCTGTTGTTTCTGTTTTTTTCGTAAAACCTTTTTTTCTTGTTGTTTTTCTAAATCCGCGATTTTATCGCTCGCCTCTTGTTTAGATTCACAAATCACACATTCGGCTAAATACGTTTTGAAATCAGAAACGGTACGCGCTTTAGCAAACAAAACATGATCCTGTTTAAGAGTAGCCAATCGTTGTTGTTCATAATACATATAACCAGTATAAGCGGCATATCCTATCCCTAGCCATAATAAGGTTTTAAAACTAAAACGCCCGAATTTTTGCCACCCACTGTCAGTCACTGGCGGCGGCGATGAATCCAATGGACTTAAACTGAGTTCAGGTGTTGAAGAAGAAGGAGAAGCTGTCACTGATGAATAACTAGGATTAACGGTATGAACTTGTGGTTGAATCGCCGCAGTTGTCATCGCAGCGGTTGCAGTACTTGGAATAATCGTACCTAAAGTCGCCGCTGCGTTTGGAATAATGGTGTGAGTTGACGCAGCAGTGAAACTGGTTAATTGAGCTAAACAGTCAGCGGCTTGTGCTGGACGTTGGATTAAATCCAAAGCTAAACACCGCTCACTCAATTGTTGTAAAGCGCGATCCAAAGGCGTATTGGAAAAAAGTTGTTTTAAAGGCGCGCCTTGACGACGCGCTTCTACTGGTGGCGGTGGTTCTCCTTGTAAACAAAGATAAATCACCGCGCCTAATGCGTATAAATCAGTCCGTTGATCACAACGACCACCGCTCAATTGTTCTGGTGCAATAAAAGTGCCTGCCCCTAAAGTTGAAGATTTTAACACTTCATCGCGTACGCCTTCACGAGCTAAACCAAAATCCATCAAAATCGGTTGATCTACTGCCGCTAAAAAAATGTTATTTGGACTAATATCACGATGATAAATTTCTTTGGCATGAAGTTTTTGCAAAGTATGTAATAAAGGTCGTAACCACAACAAAATTGTTTCCGAACTTAACCTGCGTTGCTGTGCTAAATAATCACTTAAATTCCGTCCCACTAAGCGTTGCATCACTAAATAAGCCGTATTATGCTGATTAATCAATGCCATATATCGCACAACTCCGGATTCCACTGAAGGATAATCGTAACAGCAGCGCAATAATTCGGCTTCTTGAATAAAACGTTGTCGCCAAGTGTCTAAAAATTGCGGATCACGTTTGGGATTAACAGTTTTATTATCCAAACCGCGTTGAGCTAAATCTTGTGGATAATATTCCTTAACTGCACAAGGTAATTGATCTTTTTCGCGTATTGCAGCATAAACAATCGCAAAACTGCCTTCCCCTAACACTCGTCCCAAAATATAACCGCGATCCAATACGGTAAATAACGGTAGATGATGTGAGGCGGCTTGTTGTTGAATATAGCTCTGGCGATCAAAACCACAACGATGACAAATAGCGATTTGACTCGGAGTAAAACAATTTGGACAATGCGTAGATTCAGCGTAATTCATCATATAATCAATCAGTTAATGTGAAGCAGGCAATAAAGATTTGGGTGGCGAATCGGTTGTCCATTGTAATTGTTTTTGAAATTCTTTGGTTAAATAAGAGGCTTCGGCTGAGGAAGTTACAATATGCGGGGTTAATAATACCACCATATTGGTTGCATTATCCGTACGTTTAACATTGGAAAATAAATGACCCAGCCAAGGAATATCGCCCAACCAAGGAACTTTGCTGTCATTAATGGTTTCATTACTTTTAATCAAACCACCAATCATAATGGTTTGTCCAGATTCGGCAATCAATACAGTTTGTACTTTGCGCGTATTAATCGGCGGCGTATTGGTACTCGAAGCCCCCGCGTCACTGACTTCCTGAGTGACTTTTAATTCGACTTTACCGTCATCTAAAATAGTAGGAGTAAAAGTTAAAATAATGCCGGTATTCACATAGGTGAAACTGCGTAATAAATTGGGCGTAGCTTGTCCGCCCGCTTGTACGTTGCTGATTTCTGAACCGACAACCGCAACTTGAGTGCCTACTTGAATTGAGGCTTGCTCATTATCTTTGGTTAATAATCTAGGGCTGGACAAAATTCTCGCCTTACCGTTATTGGCTAACGCATTGATTTTAGTCAAAACACTGTTAGCGGTATTATACGCATAGACCAATCCACCACCGCCTAAACTCAACATAGAACCCACCGCATTCGGCGTAGTGCTGGTGCTATTTTGATTGCTAAATACCCAGTCAACGCCTAAATTCAAGGTGTCCTCTAAAGTAATATCCGCGACAGTTGCCTCTAATAAAATTTGTCTAGGTTCACGATCTAATTGTTGTAATAAATGATAAGCCGTGCGATACGCTCTAGCCGTACCGATAAAAATCAAAGCGTTACGTTCATTATCAACCACGACTTTTAATCCTTTAGCCGCTACATTATTATTTATCGTCAAAGCAGAGGTTTCGCTCGGTTTTTTATCAGTCGTTGCTGAAGTAGCCGTAGCAGGATTTGCGATTTGCGCTGAAAAGTCGGCGGTTGATTTTGTATCGCTGGGATTAGTTAAACGACTGCCCAAAATTTCACTAATAACGCTACCTAAACCTTTGGCACTGGTATTTTTCACAAAATAAACATAACTGTTGGTTTCTTCACCGCCGGCTTCGGCGGTATCTAATTGTTCTATGGTTTGATTAATCAAGCGTAACCAACTCGATTCTGCACTGGCAATCACAATCGCATTAATCGCTTCGACCACAATTAAGCGGATTCCGGGTTCTGCATCATTTTGACTGACCGGAACATCTTGCGCTTTCAATAATTTAGTTAAACTTTTGGCTAACTCTCCTGCCTGCCAATAGACCGGACGAATCAACACTACTTTTTTATGCGCAAAACTAGGAACATCCACTAAATCAATAGCTTGTTGAAACGCTTGAATTCGATCCGGCATTCCAATCACCACCAACGCATTTAAACGTGGATTAATAATCACATCGTTTATATCAGTGGGTAAAAAATGACGAACAAATCCCAAAGCTTCTGTAGGACTGGTATAGCGCAGAGGAATAATCACCATTGAACGTCCATGATTTAATAACATTTTGGCGCGATCACTAATCACCACCGGAACGGCGGTACTGGCTTTAGAAACTGGTAAAACTCGTAAACCTTGAGGCGACCACGCTAAAAAAATATCATATGCGCGTAGAGCTTGTTCAACCATATCTAACAACAATTCCGCTTTGATTGGACGTGTGACATGCAAAGTTACCGGTTCTTGCCGATTCGCAATACTCGCGTCAACCTCAAAAGACAATTTCATAATTTCACCTAATGCAAGATGAATAAAACTATTCAGCGGCATCGCATCAACATTCACTGAAATATCTTTAGTGGGTAATTTTAAAGTTAGCGGACGTTGAGCTGTGGTTTCAGTCAGTTTTTTAGATAAATGCGGCAAAATTTCCAAACCTTTTTCCGCAGGTTTAGCAATATCCTCTTCAGGCTTTACCGACGTAGTCACCGTTGATTTCACCGGTTCAGGCAAAGTTTCCGGTAATTGCAAATCAAATTGCCGCAAAGTACAAGCATTGATTATACAAAGACATCCCAACCAACTAAGGTTTTTTACCAAATAAATAAATAACTTGGACTGTTTGTTCACGTTTGACGGTAATTCCATCGATTAAAATATGTTGTAAATAAGCACCATCAGGCAAAGTTTCACCTTGGTGATAAAAATGGATTTTGTCAGCGACTTGTATCGCCGCTACATGCGGATAATTCACCGCTTTTAATTGCCATTGTATCGGTTTTTCAGCCACTTGCGCAGACTCAACCAGCGGAAATTGCATTTTGCCGCGTGCTTTATCCCATAAATTATGTTCCACAATTTGATTTTTAGTTTGCGAATCAATTAACGTTATTAATCGCGGTAAGGGTGGCGGTGGTTGACGTTTAACCGTAGTGATAGATAGAGAATTATTTAATTGCATTAAACTGATTAATGCCGGAATAATTATCCATAAATCATATTTAGTTATCATAACTTTATTTTGGATTAAAGATAAAAAGCAATCAATCAATTGGAGTTTATTTCATTTCAATCGATAACTGTAAATACTCATTTTTAAAAAAGCTTCATTTTGAGTTTGACTTAATTGTAAATAATCTACCGTAAAAGCCGTTTGATGATGCGCAATACTATCGATAAATTCAATAATGGCTAATAATTGCCCGCCGATCTCTAATTGTAAGCCAATTTGATCACTAATAGCCAATGATTTTATTTCTAATAATCGTTGACTAATTAATTTTAATTGATGTTGAGCGATTAAGTTTTGTAATTCATTCGCTAATTTTTGTTGCGCTAAGGTATGACTATTTGCCTGAATAAACGCTTGCTGTTGTTCGGATAATGGTTGATGAGTTAATTGTAAAGCTTGTTGCCATTGTTGCATCGATTTTTGTAATGCAGTTAAACTGGCAATTTGCCGACTTTGGATTTGAATATGATGAATTTGTTGTTGTCGCCATTCAAAATACGGTTCAATGATATAGCTTTCAAAAACAATAGCCATTGATAAAAAAAGTCCCCAACGTACTAAAGGCGTATCCGCCCCTGGACTATTTTTTAATTGTAACCAATAAGCATAAATTTTTGCTTTCATTTACCGATCATTTTAGCCTTAAAATAGATTATGATTAACTCAAGATTAATCCATTTAATTGATGAATAAATTGATTTTAATTCGATGATTTTAACGAAAAATCATGTTAAAATAAAGTTTTACTATTAATTATTTCAATAGGATTTTCAATGAATACTGAAGAAGCCATTTGTTCCCGTCGTTCTGTTAAATATTATGATCCTAATCATCAAATGACAGCCGCAGAAATTGAACAATTATTATCCTTAACTATTTTGTCGCCGACGGCATTTAATATTCAACATTGGCGTTTGGTATTAATTGAAGATCAAGCTTTACGTTTGCAATTAAAACAAGCCGCTTGGGGACAAGCTCAAGTGAGTGATGCGTCATTATTAGTGGTGATTTGTGCGGATGTTAAAGCGTGGGAAAAAAATCCTCAGCGTTATTGGCGCAATACCGCTGATACCGTGCAAGCGACTATTTTACCGATGATTGATCAATATTATCGCGGCAGAGATCAAACTCAACGTGATGAAGCCTTACGATCTTGTGGAATGGCGGCGCAAACCTTAATGTTAGCTGCAAAATCAATGGGATATGATTCCTGTCCGATGACAGGATTTAATTTTGATCAAGTGGCAAAGCTGATTAATTTACCCGAAGATCATTTAATTGCAATGTTAGTCGCCATTGGTAAACCTCTGAAACCGGCACAACCTAAACCCGGGCAATTAGCTTTAAATGAAATTGTATTTCGTGATCATTTTTAATGGTTATACAACAACCAAATAAATGACGTAATTACTTATTACGCCATCTTGTGCTTCAGAATATTAATTAACTATTCGAGCGAGTTTCAAATTCAATTTTCCACCGCGCTTGATTTCGTTGTGAAACAGCGTGTAATTCTAAAGTGCCAATTTCAGTCACTGCCGCGCGTAAATGAACCGGTACAATTTCTCCACTTTTATGTCCATCTTCAGCCAACGTTAATTCCAGAGGATTTAATTCCTGCAATTCTTCATGAGTCCAATAATCTAAACGAGTACCAGCCACATCATCGCGGCGATTTTTGGCAGCAAAGAACCGAAAATTCACCGGTTCTCCAATCACTAAACCTAATTCATGATCAGGTAATTCGACTTCAGTGCCTTCTTCCATTCCAAAAGGAGCTAAACATAACGCTTGAATTTCTGGCGGTAATCCGGGAATTGCTGGCATTGCACTTTCGACACCGACATAATAACTCGCAGCCGTTCCACCTTTAATCCGAATTCCACGTCCTTGACGTACGAAACCGTAATAACTCGCACCACGAGCGACGGCTAAATCAAAATCAGCTCCGCTTAATAATCGCGCAGGTGGCGCGTGTTCAGCGGCTAACCAATTGTTTAGAATGATCATTAATCGCTCAATAAAAATTCCTGCTTTTAATACCCCACCATTAAATAAGACGGCGGTTGGATGCAAGAAACTGGCATGTTCAGGTAATGAAATATCGGCTAAATCTTGAGTTGCATTTCGTTGCTTAGTTAAAAAAGCGGCTAAATGACGAGTAATTGCCGCGTCTTGCGCATATGGTAAACCCGCAGTGCGTAATCCAGAACGAGCGCGACTGAAAGGTTTATCACTGACCGTGACTTCAGGAACAAAACCATCCACTAAAACTTGATGCAATTCATCACGATTTAATTCGGTGCGCAAACTGCTACCAATTAAGCTAGAACCTCGACTCGCAACCACAATCGGCATTTCCCATAAATCGGGCTGATTAAACAATTTTTCTTTCGCTTCACGACAACTATGACTTAATGCTTGAATCTGCCAAGGTTCTAAACGTTTGCCATCGGTTTCTAATTTGGCTTTGAGTCGATAAGCCAAAGCCAAATCCATGTTATCGCCGCCGAGTAAAATATGATCGCCGACCGCAATCCGAGTTAATTCTAAATTACCCTGCTGTTGAGTCACAGCAATTAAAGATAAATCGGTTGTTCCCCCCCCCACATCGACTACTAAAATCACGTCGCCCACTTTAACTTGATTGCGCCATTCTCCAGTCGATTTTTCAATCCAACTGTACAAAGCGGCTTGTGGCTCCTCAAGTAAAATAGCCTGTTCCAAACCAACGGCTCTTGCGGCTTCTACAGTTAATTCTCTAGCTGCTGGATCAAATGAAGCCGGAACGGTAATCGTAACTTGTTGTTTTGATAAAGGATATTGTGGATATTGATGTTTCCAAGCCTCACACAAATGTTCCAAAAAAGCCACTGAAGCTTGGAAAGGCGAGAGGCGGTTAATCTCTTCAGGAGCTTCTGCCGGCAAAATCGCTTGTTTACAATCAACTCCGGTATGACATAGCCAACTTTTCGCACTCGCAACTAAGCGAATCGGGGTTTTGCTGCCTAAATTTCGCGCAATTTCACCGACTAACAATTTAGGTTGAGCTGTCCAAGGTAAAGCTTTATCCCCTTCCGCAATTTCCGCCGGATGTGCCATATAAACAAACGAGGGCAGTTGTAATGGATTTTGTACACTTCCGGGATGGATCAATTGGGGAATCGCTAATACTTGCGGCGAGACTGGCTGTCGAGGATCGGTATTTAATTCCATTGCTGCTAAAACGCAATGAGTGGTTCCTAAATCAATGCCAACTGAAAAATAGGGTTGTTGCGAAAGGGCAGGGGCAATAACCGCAGAATCTCCATTATAGGTAGCGGAATTATCTGTAGCCTCAGCATTCACTTCTGCTACAGGTGGACTAGCCACATTTTGTGGAGTTTCTGTTGACGCGACTGCAATTTCTGTGGAAGTTTCGCTAACTGGCGGTTGAGGAGCGGGTTCTTTTTTATTTTTAGCGTGACTAAATAATCCACCGATTTTCATAGTAATTCGACCTCTGCGGGCGCAAGAATGTGAGCGTTGTAACCTGCGGTTAATTGGGGTAAGCGTAATTCTGTAACTTGCCAGCCGCGATGAACTAATTGACCGGTGAAGGGGGGATTACCCACAATATTTCCGGTTAAACGAATTTGGCTGGCATCAAAACCTTGAGCCAGTGTGATCCGACTGCCCTCAGTTTCTTTACGAATCGGTAACACGGTAAAATGTTCAGTTAAAACTTGATGACAACCTTGGTGAACCACCCGTGCAGCTACGCCAATATCCGCATCGGAATAAGCACTAATATCTTCTTGAATAAAATCAATCAATCGCGCTTGTTTTTGTAATAAACCTAATAGTTGCAAAGCGGCTTCAGGAGTCGGTTCTCTAAGAACAATCGGCTCTGGTGTTGGAGCTTGAACAATTTTTTCGACCTCAACGATTTTTTCCACGATTTTGACTTCAGGAGCAGGTTTAATCATCGCAGCCGGTTCAATTCTTGGAGTTGGACGACGTTGTGCGCGAATGATGGTAATCAACAACAAAGTCAATAAGATAATCACCATTATCATTAAAACCACTACCGTTCCGGCTAAACAAACATGCCATAGATCGAAAGTGGTTGGTTTTAGTGTTAAATCAATCAGATAATTCCCCATAAACTCATTTCTCCGGTGCTTGAGCAGCTCTGAACATTAATTCAGAAATGATATTACGAGTGGTTTGGATGCGTAATTGTTTTAACTGTCGATCGGCAATCACCTCTGGCACTTTATTTTCTAAATATAAGTTACGGATTTTTGCTAACATTGGCTCACAAATTTTGAGTATTTTCTCAGGCGCAGTATAAATATCTGCTTTTGCATAGTCAGGTTTTGCCAATTCATGCGCAACACATTGACGATATTCGTGTTGAATTTGTTGCACATTTTTAATCAGTACGTCGGACAAGGTGGTATTTTCCCACTCTGTTTCTGCCTTCGTTTCTGCGGCAAAAGGACATCCAATCCACAAGCTTAGTAAGCTTATCAATAACCATTTCATTGATGAGTTCTCCCCTAATAATTTTTTTGTAATTCAAAAAACAACGTTCACATTCTACCTGAATTACCTAAAATGACGGTGCAGATTTGAATTTTCAAGCCGGTCTATTCATTTATCTTGCTGGACGGAGTATTTATTTTGGCTCTATATGGATTTCAAGGTCTTCTGATAAACTGAATTAATGAAAAGCTCAATCATATCAATTAAACACTTAATCAGTGAAGACCAATGTTACGAAACGGTTCGACAGTTGCGTTGGT
>JBEEJU010000056.1:0-2594 GCA_041169045.1 Pseudomonadota bacterium | reverse complement strand
CTATAAACCACCGAAAAAACGATAATTCTTTTTATGTCATTACAAGCCATTAATCAATACCATAACGCTATTGCCAAAATTTATCAATTCAGTGGTCAAAACCATGAGCAAGCGATAAAAGACGAATTTAAAAAATTGTTAAATCATTATGGCGAAAAACGTAATTTATTAGTCGTTAGTGAAATTAATATTAAAAATAAACGTGGAATTTTAATTCGTCCTGATGGAATTGTTAAAAACAATTTAAGGCTGGATTGTGGCTATTGGGAAAGTAAAGCCAATGTTGATTTAGATAAAGAAATTGCGTTAAAAATCAATGCGGGTTATCCGTTAATTAATACGCTATTTCAAGATAATAAAAATGCAATTCTTTACCAGAATGAGCAGTTGTGTTTAAAAACGGAATTAGACAATGAACGCGAGTTAGATAAATTACTGACGCAATTTGTCAATTATGAAAGTAAAGAAATCAAAGAATTTAATGCAGCGATTGAACAATTTAAACAGGATTTACCGTATATTTTAAATGCGTTGCGCGAAATGATTGCCAAAGAAGAAAAAAGCAATCAGGCTTTTTTAAATTCCCGCTCTGGTTTTTTAAAAATTTGTCAATATAGTATTAATCCTGAAATTAATTTGAATGATGTTAATGAAATGCTATTACAGCATATTTTAACCGAAGAAATTTTTATTAGTATTTTCAGCGATGCGCAATTTTTTCAAGACAATAATATTGCCAAAGAATTGTATAAAGTAGAATCTACGTTTTTTAGTGGCACAACAAAACGTAATACTTTAGCCGCAATTGCGCATTATTATAGCGTAATTAAAGCCCGTTCGGTGCATATTGCCGACCACCATGATAAACAATTCTTTTTAAAATCTATTTATGAAAATTTCTATAAAGCTTACAATCCCAAAGCTGCCGATAGATTAGGAATTGTTTATACGCCGCGTGAAATTGTGCAGTTTCAAATCGAAAGCGTAGATTATTTATTAGAAAAACATTTTAAAAAATCATTAGCTGATAAAGAGATTAAGATTTTAGACCCTTGCACCGGAACGGGGACTTATATTTGTGATTTAATTGATTATTTGCCACCGAAAAGTTTAGCTTATAAATATAAACACGATATTTTTGCCAATGAATTAGGTTTATTATCGTATTATATTGCGAATTTGAATATTGAATATACTTATCAACAAAAAATGAATGAATATGTGGAATTTGAACATATTTGCTGGGTCGATACTTTGGATAATACCGGTTTTGGTTTAAAAGAAACCACTACAGATTTATTTGGTTTAACGGTAGAAAATACCGAGCGAATTAAAAAACAAAATAGTCAAAAAATATCGGTGATTATTGGTAATCCGCCGTATAACGCGAATCAACAAAACGAAAATGATAATAATAAAAATCGTGAATATAAAGAAATTGATAAACGGATTAAAAATACTTACATCGAACATAGCACTGCGCAAAAAACCAAAGTTTATGATATGTATTCGCGTTTTTTACGATGGGCAAGCGATCGATTAAATAATAACGGGATTATTTCATTTATTATTAATCGCAGTTTTATAGAGAGTCGCACGTTTGATGGTTTTAGGAAATGTTTAGCCGAAGAATTTGATTTTATTTATATTGTGGATACTCAAAGTGATGTGCGAAAAAATCCTAAAATTTCAGGAACTAAACATAATGTATTTGGAATTCAAACCGGCGTAGCGGTATTATTTTTGGTAAAAAAGAAAGGAGAATGAAATGACTAGAGTTGAAATTGAAAGTGAATTAATTGATGAAATTTATCATTTGCCGGTAGAAAAAATAAAATTAATGCTTGATTTAGCTTTGTCTTGGAAAGAAGAGCCGATTAAAAAAACTAAAAAAAGACCGTTAGGATTATTAAAAGACTATAAATGTGTGATTAAAGAAGATTTTAAAATGACGGATGAAGAGTTTTTGCAATCGTGAAAAGATACTTATTAGATACGCATTGCTTTTTATGGTCTTTGTTTGAGCCTGAAAAATTAGGCAGTCAAGCGGTTTCTATTTTAGAAAATCTTGACAATAGCATTTATATCAGTACCGTTAGTTTTTGGGAAATATCGCTTAAATATGAAACCGGAAAACTTGTTTTAACCTGTCCTCCAGATAAATTGATTGTGATGGCTGAAAAAATGGGATTAAAAACAATTCCTCTATCCGTTGAGGAGGCTGCACTTTTTTATAAACTACCAAAATCAGAACATAAAGACCCGTTTGATAGAATGCTGATTTGGCAAGCTATTTTGCATAAGTTTATATTAATTTCAAAAGATAGTAAGTTTGAAAATTACCGTCAATTTGGCTTAAAAACGGTTTGGTAAAATGACTAAAAAAGCCTCCATTTATTATTTCTCTTTAACCGATGAAATGTTGCGTACTGACAAATTGGCATGGTTTGGTAATACGAAGTTTAAACAAATTGCGTTTGATAAAATTTTACCGGACGATAAAGGGAATTGGATTAATTTAACCGATAATGATTTTGAAAGTTTAATGCCGGTTTGTGATAAAGAAGTTAAAGCCAATAAATCACAACAGGCTA
>JBEEJU010000055.1:0-6962 GCA_041169045.1 Pseudomonadota bacterium | reverse complement strand
AATGGCTAGGGCTGGATGCGTTTGCGATTGACCCTGATAATCTTCAGGTCAGACCGCACGAAAGTGATAGTTATTATCGCTACAAATATCCGCATCGTACTTACGCACAAATTCGCCCGCCTAAACCGCATTCTGTGCCGCTGCGGATTCAGCAGCAAATTGAACAACAGTTTAGCTGGTATTACCAAACTTTTTATCCGAGTTGGGTAAAAAACTAATATAATCAATCGATTAACTTTTATTTTAATTTACACAGGAGTCCATTATGGCAAATTTTGATGTTAGCACATTTGCAGAACTGCAAAGCGCATTGACAAACAGCAAAACCAACGGCGCAGCCGATACCATTAATTTAACCGCCGATATTCGTTTAACAGGGCAATTGCCGTTTATTAATGAAGATGTCGGCTTAACCATTAACGGCAACAATCACACCGTATCCGGCGATGCCAATAATTCAAGCAGTAATGATGACGGGGATGTCAATCTGTTTTTTATCAAAAGCGGCACGGTGTCGTTTTCAAACTTAACCATGGCAGGCGGACGCGCATTTGGAGAAACAGGCGGCGCAGGCATGGGCCGGGGCGTTGTTTGTTTATGACGGCACTGTGACTATTAATTCGGTGACTTTTTCCAATAACAAAGCTATCGGCGGCAACGGCGGCAACGGCGCAGGCGGCGGCATGAGTAACTTTAATGTTATTAGTGATAGTGCTAATAATGGTACTAACGGTTCCGAGGGCGGCAACGGCGGATATGGCGGCAACGGCGGCAACGGCGGCAACGGCGGCTTCGGCGGCGGCAGCGGCGGCGGTGCGGGGATGGGGGGGGCGATTTTTCTGCGCAGCGGTAGCCTGAGTTTGACAAATGTGACTTTTAATGATAATTCAGCAACAGGTGGCTCTGGAGCAAACAATGGCAAAGGTTATGGTGCTGCAATCTTCGCTATGCACACTACATCTAATAGCAATGACAATAATCAAGGAATGCCGACAGAGTTACCTACGCTCTCTTTAACTAGCGTAACTTACAGCAATAATACATCTGGCAATGCTAACGATACAGTTACAAATGTCACCAACAATAACGATGTGTTTTATTTAACCGAAAAAGTAACAATCGGTGTACCTGATACCACTGCTCCAACTATCGCTATCACCACCAATGATAATGCGTTGACAGTCGGTGAAACTGTAACTTTAACTTTTACCTTAAGCGAAGCGGCAACGAATTTTGCCGCAGCGGATATTACGGTTGCAGGTGGTACGTTGAGCAATTTTGCCAGCACCAGCAGCACGGTCTATACCGCAACTTTCACTCCCACTGCGAATAGCACGACTGCGGCAACGGTTGATGTGGCGGCAAATAGATTTACCGATGCAGTCGGCAATAATAATACTGCTGCAACTCAGTTGAGTATGACGGTGAATACGGTTGTGGTTGTCGTTCCGCCTCCACCAGCTCCACCCGTTGAAACCTGGCCCAAAGGCTATGCGTCGGGGTTTTTAACCAACGGCACTGAAGATATTAAATACACAGTGACGGCGGATCAGTTGTTACAAGGTTTCACCGGACAAAATAACACCGCATTATCAGTACAAAATTTGACGGTTACAAATGCGACTGTCAATGATAACGGCAACGGCAGTTGGACGTTGATTCCTAAAGCAAATTTCAATTACACCCAAGGGCAAGTTTCCTTAAATTATAAAGTGGTAGATGCTATTGGCAATACAACTTTTGCTGGACAAAGTATCAGTTTTAATCCAATTAACGATCCGCCTTTTGGACGAGCCATTGCTCAATTAAATTCAGGAACAGAGGATATCGATTATTTAATTCAATCTAAAGAGTTATTAAACGGATTTAACGATATTGATTCGCCATTAAAAATTCAAAATTTAATTGCAACGCACGGACAATTAATCAATCAAAATGACGGTAATTATTTATTTAAACCTGATTTAGATTATAATGGCAAAGTTGATTTAACTTATCAAGTGACTGATGGTGAATTTAAATTAAACGCGCAACAACAATTTTATTTAAATCCTGTTGATGATCCTTTGACTGCCAAAACTTTAACGCTTATTTCAACGGCAGAAGATCAAATTTATCGATTTAATTCTTTGCAATTATTACAAAATGTCAATTATTCCGATCGCATGGCATGGATTAATCAAATAGAAGTTGAACATGGACAATTAATTCAAACTCCTGGTGATCAATTTTGGCAATTCATTCCCGAAAAAAATTATAATGGTTATACCTCAATTAATTATCAAGTTATAGATAATTATCAAAATAAATTAACTATTCAACAACCGCTAAATATTACTCCAATTAATGACGCACCTATTTTGATGCCAACAATGATTGATTATGTTGATGATTATATAATAATCAATTTCCAATTTATAAAGGAAAATTATTAGCGACAGATATAGATAGCTCAAAATTGAGTTATACATTGATTAATGGTTCTATAAATAAAGATAATCAAACTGTCAATTTTGAGTCCTATTATGGGAATTTAACGGTTAATAAATTCACTGGTGAATATGAATTTAATCCGAATGATGCGGCAATTGAATCATTAAATGGTGGAGGAAAAACTCGACATAGCCAAACGGTTGAAATAGTGGATTTTAGAGTGGTGGTTTCCGATGGTCAATTATCAACCATTGGTCATTTTCAAGTTAATCTAAAATCCATAGGATTTACTGAAACAAACCATAATGACAATTTAATCGGCAACCAAAAAGCCAATTCATTTGATGGATTAGCAGGTGATGATTTTATCAATGGTAACGGTGGTGAAGATAGTATTGTGGGCAATATAGGCGATGATATTTTAATAGGTGGCGAAGGTAATGATGTTTTTAAATTTTTATCTATTCTTGATTCTATTCCTGAATCTAACGATATAATTAGCGATTTTCAATTCGGCGATAAAATTGATTTATCGGCAATTGATGCAAAAACCTCAACATCATTTAATGATGCTTTTATTTTTATTGGTAATCAAAATTTTACGGCGGATGCACAAGTAAGATTTGATGTGAATACTCATATTCTTTCAGCTAATGTGGATGATGATTTTTCAAATGCGGATTTTGCTATTGAATTAACTGGTGTTACTCATTTGTCGGCAAATGATTTAATTTTATAATTCTCGTTTCAATTAAATTAAACCGTTGCCATCAAAATTAAATTGCAACGGTTTTTTTATGTCATAAAAATCAAATGATTTTTAATTTAATTCTTGAAGTGATTGTTGATCGTAAAAAGAGCATAATGTAGCATAAATTTTAGTGGTGTCTTTTAATTAACGAGATAAAAAATGAGCGGAAAATATTTTAATCCCTATACCGATTTTGGTTTTAAAAAATTATTTGGCGAAGAAGCCAATAAAGATTTATTAATGGATTTTTTAAATCAATTATTGCCTAATTATCATCAAATTGCGGATTTAAGTTTTAAAAATCCTGAGAAAATACCGGCAACGCCGAAACAACGCAAAGCCATTTATGACATTTATTGTCAAACGGAAAATGGACAACGTTTTATTGTCGAAATGCAAAAAGCGAAATTTAATTTTTTTAAAGATCGCGCATTATTTTATTCGACTTTTCCGATTAAAGATCAAGCGAAAAAAGGTATTTGGAATTTTGAATTAGTGCCGGTTTATTTTATTGCGATTTTGAATTTTCATTATGATGAAGCAGAAGAAATACGAAAATTTCGCCGCGATGTCTGTTTAAAAGATCAGGATGGCGATATGTTTTTTGATAAACTGCATTTTAGATTTTTGCAAATGCCGTTATTTACCAAAAAGGAAAATGAATTAGAAACCCATTTTGATAAATGGTGTTATTTTTTAAAACATTTGCAAAATTTTAATGCAATTCCTTCGATTTTAAATGAGCCGATTTTTCAAAAAGGCTTTGAGATTGCCGCGCTTTCGCAATTAAATGCACGGCAATATGATGCGTATTTAAAAAGTTTATTAGAATATAATGAATTGGATAATGTAAAAGGCACGGCTTTTCAAGAGGGAAAAATTGAGGGCGAAAAAATCGGTATTGAAAAAGGAAAAATGGAGGAAAAAATCGAAATGGCAAAATCGATGTTGGCGGAAGGCTTAGATATAAAAATGATTGCCAAAATCACCGGTTTAAGTGAAACGCAAATTTTGTCTTAAATAACATTTTTTGTTTGTGCATTTAATTAAATGTTGTTAGACTAAGACTTTCGTCCCGAGAACGGTGACGGTTTTTGTGAGGTTCATTGCAATACGATTGAAGGTTTTTGGGCGCATTTAAGCCCTTGGCTTAGACCGCATCGCGGCTTTTTAAATTTTATAAGTAATTAATTGAAAATTATCTGGTATTGTTAAATTCCCCTAGCCCTTTTATTAAAGGGGGAACTCCCGCTTTTTGTAAAGGAGTTGGGGAAAATTTCAAAATAGGAATATCGGATAATTTAAGTATTTCTATTTATTTACTAACACTAATCCGTATAATTGTCCAGCGGCTAATCCACCATCATTTGGCGGAATGTTTTTAGCAAAAAATAAATCATATTGCGAGATTTGATTCAATTGTTGAATGTTTTGCACTAAACAATCATTTTGAAAACATCCGCCAGCAAAAATAATCGGTATTGCAGATTGCGATTTAAATAATTTTTCGATTACACTAAAAATCATTTTCGCTAAACTTTGATGTAATTTAGTCGCAATTACGGTTATCGATTCAGTGGTTAAATCTTGACATAATTGCCGAATTACTGGTCGCCAATCAATCATTAATTCAGTTTTTTGATCATAATCAAAGACATAATATTCTACCTGATCATTAAAAATAGCAGCTTGTTCTAATAACATTGCAGCTTGCGCTTCAAATTCATTAATTTGACATAAATTTAATAAACTTGCGAAACCATCAAATAATCGTCCAACACTGGTTGTTAATGGGCTATTAAATTTTTTTTGCCATAATAAAATGAATGTTTTTAATTCCAATTCAGTAAAATGTTCGCCTAAATACGGAGAAATTTTTTGAAAATCTGCGCCAAATATTTCTAATAATAAACTTAATGCAATTCGGCGTGGTTGACGAATCGCTTGACTATTACCAATTAATGCAAAAGGTCGTAAATGGGCTAATCGTTGAAAACCATTTGAATTGATTTGTAAAAATTCTCCGCCCCATAATTGCCGATCTATTCCCAAACCATTACCATCCCAAGCAATTCCCAATACCGGTGGTAATAATTGATATTCCGCCATCACCGCTAAAATATGCGCATGATGATGTTGTATTTGAATTGTTGGCAATTTTAAGGAATCAGCAATTTGTTGATTTAAATAATCAGGATGTAAATCCGTAATAATTTGTTGCGGATAATGTTGATATAATTGTAATAATTGTTGAGAACTGAAAATAAAATGTTGATAACCCGCCACTGAAATTAAATCGCCTAAATGTGGACTTAAAATAAGTTGCTGACCTTGATTAATTGCGAGGGTATTTTTTAATTGTCCACCTAAAGCTAAACTCGGAATTAGTGGATATTTTAACGGAATTGCTGTGGGAACATAACCACGCGCACGACGTAATACAGTGGGTTGATTGCCAATAATTCGTAATACCGAATCATCAACTTTGCGCACAATATCTCTATCGTGCATTAAAAAATAATCGGCAATAGTTATTAATTGGTCCAAGGCTTGCTGATTATCACTGCACAAGGGTTCATCATGCAAATTGCCACTGGTCGCTACTAAAGGATGTTGCCAAAGTTGCATTAATAAATGATGTAAAGGCGTAAATGGCAACATCACTCCTAATAATTGCTGTTGTGGAGCCACCGCTTCAGCTAATAAAGGATGATGTTTACTGGGTAATAACACAATCGGTGCAGCTGGAGAGTGCAAGCATTCGATAGCGGTGGGGGTTAATTGCACATATTTTTCAGCGATAGTTAATGATTTAAATAACAGCGCGAACGGTTGACTCAGCCGTTGTTTACGATGGCGTAAGCGCAACACTGCTGCTTGATTAGTCGCATCCACCAACAATTGGAATCCGCCTACACTTTTAAGCGCGACAATCTTTCCTTGGTGTAATTGTTGAATCGCTAAAGTCAAAGCCGCCTCTTTCGTTGCTAAACAGTGTTGATTGCTGTCATAAAAAGACAATTGAGGACCGCAATCTGCACAAGCAATGGTTTGCGCAAAAAAGCGTCGATTTTCAGGCTGTTGATATTCTGCGATACAAGATTCACATAAAGGAAAAGCGGCATAACTGGTGCGAATGCGATCGTAAGGTAAGCTATGAATAACGCTGTAACGCGGGCCACACGCACAACAACTGATAAATGGATAACGATAGCGGCGATTATTGGGATCGAATAATTCGGTGACACAGTGTTCACAAACTGCTATATCGGTACAGACAAATGCGGATTGTTGAATTTTATTTTCAATACTGTGATGTAATTCAAATTTGAGGCTGTGTTGTAGATTGACTTCAGTAACGCTGTAATTATCGATAAAACCGCCATGAGGAATATGGTGAATTAACTCCTGTAAAAACTGCGTTTGTAGGGCAATTTCTCCTTCAATTTCAAGCACTACTTGTTCATTATGATTAGCAACCCAGCCGGTTTGTCGATAATTTTGTGCTAACCGATAGACAAAAGGGCGAAAACCTATGCCTTGTAATAAGCCTTGTAATTGAATTTGTAAGCGTTTTTGCGTCATTGGAAGTGAAATACAGTGAACATTTAGGCAACAGTTGCGGTTTTAGTGATCAAGGATACTCTTTTGCAACCATTAGCCGCGATTAGGCAATTTTCAACGGCTGCACTTAAATTATCCATGAATAGAATGGTTTTAATTTACAATCAGAATCACATTAATTAATGACTTTGACTAAATAGTTATTATAAAATGA
>JBEEJU010000054.1:0-3331 GCA_041169045.1 Pseudomonadota bacterium | reverse complement strand
CGAACATTTTGCCGTCTTCAAATAAATCTTCATCGACAATATTAGCTGGGAAAGTAACATGTTGTTCTTTACCGCGAGTATCACAAAAACGAAAATCAACGAACTTCACTTCGTTGTCTGCAATCATTCTTAGAACGTTTTCTACGGACATTTAATAAGTCTCCAGTGAGTAAGTATGTGGATTAAAACAATTATAACATACCATTTTTTTGTCAGTTAGCCACTAAAAAAATGCTATCTCTACTCTATAGGTTGAGTAATAACTGTTAAATCTTTAGCAAGCTTTATCTAATTTCTTTAGCAATGGTAAACTGTTATTAAAGTTTTTTGGGTATCCTTGTTTTAAAATTGCTCGATTATGGTGCAAAAATGTGTTTTCGTAGCAAACAATGCTGAGATTTGCGCCAAAATTTAACAACAAAATCGCAGGTTTATCTTTCTGTTAGATCATTAGCGGTAAAATCTTAAACTTCTATTTATTCCTATTATTTTTAAATTTTTTCTATATCAACTGCTGAGGTTGTTTTATGTCACATTTACCTAGCTTAACCATTGACGGCAATCAGGCTGCAGCTTTAATTGCGTATCAATTGAATGAAGTGATTGCTATTTACCCGATTACTCCTGCGTCTCCTATGGGCGAATGGTCGGATGAATGGGCAGCACAAGCTCAACCTAATTTATGGGCGACTGTTCCCCAAGTGATTGAAATGCAAAGTGAAGCTGGCGCGGCTGGCGTGATACATGGTGCATTACAAACCGGTGCATTAGCAACCACTTTTACCGCTTCACAAGGATTGTTGTTAATGTTACCCAATATGTACAAAATCGCTGGCGAATTAACGCCTACGGTTTTTCATATTGCCGCGCGATCTTTAGCCTGCCAAGGTTTATCGATTTTTGGCGATCATAGTGATGTGATGTCAGCACGAATGACCGGCTTTGCGATGTTGTGTGCTAATTCACCACAAGAAGTCATGGATTTCTCCCTGATTGCTCAAGCAGCAACTTTAGAAAGCCGAATTCCTTTTATGCACTTTTTCGATGGTTTTAGAACTTCTCACGAAGTGGCAAAAATCGCCACGCTCGATCAAGCGATATTACGCGCGATGATTAATCCTGCATGGATTCAAGCCCATCGTGAACGCGCATTAAATCCTAACCAACCGGTATTACGCGGTACTGCGCAAAATCCGGATGTGTATTTTCAAGCACGCGAGACAGTCAATCCGTATTATCAACAATTGCCAGACATAGTAAATCGCACTATGCAAAAATTGGCGGGATTCACCGGTAGAACTTATCGATTATTTGATTATATTGGAGCGACTCAAGCACGAAAAGTATTGATTTTAATGGGTTCTGCGGCAGAAGCTGTCGAAGAAACGGTGAACTATTTAACGGCTCAAGGCGAAGCCGTTGGCATGATCAAAGTACGATTATACCGCCCGTTTTCCGTTCAAGCTTTACTCGAAGCTTTACCTGCCAGTTGTGAAAAAATCGCGGTTTTGGATCGGACTAAAGAGCCGGGCGCAGAAGGCGAACCTTTGTACAAAGATGTATTAGCGGCATTGATGGAGGATATGTACAGCGAACAGCCTAAATTTTCCCGCTGCCCCCAAGTGATTGGCGGACGTTATGGCTTGTCATCAAAAGAATTTACCCCGGGTATGATTGTCGCCATTTTTAGAGAATTGAATCAACTCCGACCCAAAAATCAATTTACCATTGGAATTATTGATGATGTCACTCACAGCAGTTTAACTTGGGATGCAAATTTCCGTACCAATGCGTTAGCTAATACTTTTCAAGCGATGTTTTATGGTTTGGGTAGTGATGGAACGGTGGGCGCAAATAAAAATACCATTAAAATTATTGGCGATGCGACCGATTTATATGTTCAAGGTTATTTTGTTTATGATTCTAAAAAATCGGGGGCAATTACGATTTCGCATTTACGTTTTGGTCCACAACCCATTAAAGCGACCTATTTAATTGCCGATAATGATGCGCATTTTATTGGTTGTCATCAAAGTATTTTTTTACATCGTTATGATATGTTAAAAAATGCCACTGAGAATAGCGTATTTTTATTAAATTCTTCAGTGCCAGTCGATAAAGTATGGAATACTTTACCATTCACGATGCAGCAACAAATGCTGGCAAAAAAGATTCGTTTTTATGTAATTGATGGTTATCAAGTTGCAGAAAAAACCGGTATGGGAAAACGAATTAATACCATTATGCAAACTTGTTTTTTTGCGATTTCTGGCGTATTACCTCAAGCAGAAGCGATTACTGCAATTAAACAAGCAGTAGAAAAAACGTATCGTAAAAAAGGGCAACGAATTGTTGAATTGAATTTCAAAGCGATAGATGAAACCTTAGCTAGTTTATATCCCGTCGAATTGCCGAATAATGCCAATAGTATTTTCGATTTTATTTCTCCAATTGCAAAAAATGCTCCGCTTTTTGTTCAACAAGTGACTGCGAAAATGATTGCCGGTGATGGTGATTTATTACCAGTCAGTCAATTACCGATTGATGGGACTTTTCCAACTGGAACTGCCGCTTTTGAAAAACGGAATTTAGCCTTAGAAATTCCGGTTTGGGAAACCGATTTATGTACCCAATGTGGCAAATGCGCTATGGTTTGTCCTCACGCTGCCATTCGCAGCAAAATTTATCCCAACGAACAATTAATTAATGCTCCTGAAACTTTTAAATCGGCAAAAATGCTAGGCAAAGATTTTCCGGCGGGATTATCGATTAGTTATCAAGTTGCGCCTGAAGATTGTACGGGTTGTAGTTTATGCGTGGATATTTGTCCGATTCGTGATAAATCAAATACCAGTCGTAAAGCCTTAAATATGCGTCCGCAATTCTCTTTATTAACGCAAGAACAACAGAATTGGGATTTTTTTCTCAATTTACCGGAATATTCTCGCGCTTTATTAAAAACCAATACGATTAAAGGTGCGATGGTATTACAACCGTTATTTGAATTTTCTGGGGCTTGCGTAGGCTGCGGCGAAACGCCATATGTGAAATTAGTTTCACAATTATTTGGCGATCGAATGATTGTTGCTAATGCCACAGGATGCTCATCAATTTATGGCGGCAATTTACCCACTACCCCTTGGACAAAAAATGCCGAAGGACGAGGACCGGCTTGGAGTAATTCATTATTTGAAGATAATGCTGAATTCGGTTTAGGAATGCGAGTCGCTTTAGATAAACAAATCGAACAAGCCAAAGAATTATTGGTAAATTTAAGCAATGAATTAGGCAATGATTTTATCGCGGCAATTATGAATGCAGATCAATCGAA
>JBEEJU010000053.1:0-2757 GCA_041169045.1 Pseudomonadota bacterium | reverse complement strand
AAGGACGTTCGCCTTGCGCTCAATTTAATGGTTTATATTATTTGCATAGTAATGAAGATGTGTTAAATTCGGGAATTAATCCTTTATTACACTATTTACGTTACGGGCGTTTTGAAAATCGTCGTCCAATGCCGGATCAAGATTATTTAGAATTTCTGGAAATGAAAACTATAGGCTTACAACAATTATTAGCCTCATTACCCGAAGAACAAGAATGGCAAAATTTAATTCCTAGAGCAAATATTACGAATGCGATTGTCGATATAATTATTCCGGTTTATAAAGGTTATGCTGAAACAGTACGTTGTTTATATACTTTATTAATCGCCAAAAGCGATATTCAATTTGAAGTGATTGTGATTGATGATGCAAGTACCGAAAAAGCACTAGTTGATTTATTAAAAGAATTAGCCAATTTAAATTTATTTACTTTATTGGTTCATTCGCATAATTTAGGTTTTGTTGGAACAGTCAATCATGGAATGTTATTACATTCTGAGCGCGATGTTTTATTATTAAATTCAGATACCGAAGTTTATGATTATTGGCTAGATCGTTTATATTTTGCAGCGAAAAGTGATTCTCGAATTGCCAGTGTTACACCTTTATCCAATAATGCCACCATTTGTAGTTATCCGCATTTTTTACATGATAATCCTTATCCATTAGAATTAACTTATGCCGAATTAGATCAATTAGCGGCAATTATGAATCGTGGTCAAAAAGTTGAAGCACCCACTGCCGTTGGATTTTGTATGTATATTAATCGAAATTGTTTAAAGCAATTAGGTTATTTTGACGAAACGGCTTTTGGTAAAGGCTATGGTGAAGAAAATGATTTTTGCCAACGAGCGATTGAATCCGGTTGGAAAAATATCATTGCGGCGGATGTTTTTGTGCGTCATTGGGGTGCCGTTTCTTTTCAAGGTGAACGCGCAAAGAGAGTGAATGAAGCTTTAAAAGTATTACAAAAACGTTATCCCAGTTATCAACAACAAGTGCAACAATTCATTCACCATGATCCGCTGAAAATTTATCGTGAGCAATTAGATTGGGGACGCTTAATTCGCTGGTGTCAATCCCAAAATATTTTAATTATCAATCATAATCGCGGCGGCGGATCAGAACGTTGCGTACAAGAAACCATTGCTGAAATTAATAAAATCGGTCAAGGTGTATTTTTAATGCGTCCATTGGGTAAAAATAGTTCCCAAGTTCAATTATTACATCCGCGTATTCAATCTTTGCGTAATTTACCCGCTTTAGATTTAACTCAACCGCACTTTTTAATTCAGGCATTAAAAGAATTACGCATTTCACAAATTCAAATTCATGGCTTAGTCGATTTTGTGGCACATTCTTCTGATATTTTATTAGAAATAGCGGAACAATTAAATATTGATGTGGAAGTTATGATTCATGATTATAAACCGATTTGTCCACGAATTAATTTAATTGATCATAAAGGTTATTATTGCGGAGAGCCAAATGAAGACGAGTGTAATCGATGTTTAAAAGAACGCGGTTCACCTTTTGAAGTGAATGATATTCGTCATTGGCGACAAATGCGCGGTCGATTATTGGCACGCGCCACCAAAGTTTCTGTTCCTAATGAAGATGTTGCGATTCGATTGCAACGTTATTTTCCAGATATTAGCTTTTCCATTTCACCACATGACAGTTTGCATTTAGAAAATATTTGTATTCTTCCGCCTAAATTAACTGTAGCCGAAAAATTACGCATTGTCGTCATTGGCGCGATTGGCGAAATGAAAGGATATTCAATTTTAATGTCTTGTGCGTATGAAGCTAAAAAACGTCAATTGCCGTTAGAATTTATTTTAATGGGCTATAGTTTAGATGATGAATGTTTAAAAAAAGCCGGTGTATTAATTACCGGACGCTATAATGATTATGAAGCTGAAGAAAAATTAGTTCAATTAAATGGACATGTGGTTTGGTTGCCTTCATTATGGCCAGAAACTTATAGTTATACTTTGTCTATTGCTTTAATGGCTAAAAAACCCGTATTTGCTTTTGATTTAGGGGCAATTGCGCAGAGATTGCGTTTTATTTCTGCCGATCAACAATTAATGCCTTTATCATTAAGTCAATCTCCTAATGAAATTAATGAGCTGTTTATTCAATATTTACAACAACATTTAATCCAATCGTAAATTTATATGAAATTTGCCAAATTATTTAAAGAATCTGCCAAACCTTTACAAGCTAATACCGATTCATTAACGATTCAAGGACATTTTGATGGTATTAATCATGATGGAATGATTTATGGCTGGGCATTTGCCAAGCAAATTCCTGAGCAATCTTTAACCGTAGAATTAGTATTAAATGGCGAATCGATTGCTGCGACTTTAACTGATTTACCACGTCGTGATGTGAGTAGCCAATTAAATTGTCATGAATTTGTTGGTTTTGAATTTGATTTGAAAAAACTAATGCAATCTTATCCAATTCAGGCTGGCGATCAATTAGATATTAAAATTAATCAGCACATTTTATCGGGTTCACCTGTTTTGATTGATCAATCTATTCAATATAGTTATAAACTAGGTTTTTGCGAAGGTGTTTCTGCGAATGGATTTATTGAAGGTTGGGCTTTTGATCAACAAGATTTATCCAAATCGATTAAAATCTATTTGCATATAGATAATCTATTAATTACTGAAGTGATTGCTGATCTTTATCGCCATGATGTTGCAAATTCTACCGATAAAAAAAATGGCAGAGCAGGAT
>JBEEJU010000052.1:0-7241 GCA_041169045.1 Pseudomonadota bacterium | reverse complement strand
CGGTTTCTTTTACTTTAGATGGGAATGTTGAGAATTTAACTTTAATTGGAATAGATAATTTAAATGCCACCGGTAACTCTTTAAATAACACCTTAACTGGAAATAGCGGTAATAATATTTTAATTGGCGGTTTAGGCGAAGATAGTTTCAATGGCGGTGAAGGAAATGACGTTTATTGGGTAAATAGCACCGGCGATAAAGTCACTGACAGTAAAATAGCCTCTAATGAAATTAATGTGACTATTTTGCAATTTCAAGGAACAGTTGCCGAACATCCAGAGCTTTTTACCGATATTGATTTAGTTAAATCTACTATTAGTTATACTTTGCCAACTAATATAGAACAATTGCAATTGTTAGGCGCAAATAATATTAGTGGAATTGGCAATAGTTCCAATAATGTGTTTTATGCCAACGTAGGTAATAATTTCTTTGATGGAAAAGAAGGCAATGACACTGTTTCTTATCAATCGTATATTAAATTGCCGAATGATATTGATGGCAATTTAGCGGCAATTAGTGGTGTAACTGTTTCGCTATTAATAGAAGGTAAGATAGATGATAAAAGTAAGGTAATAACAGCAGGTGAGCAAAATACCGGTGGTTCAGGTAAAGATACTTTAACGAGTATCGAAAATTTAATTGGTAGCCGTTATAACGATAAATTAACTGGAAATGAGGGCAATAATGTTCTGGATGGTTTTGACGGTGCAGATATTCTAATTGGTGGAAATGGAAATGACACCTATTTAGTTGATGCAGGCGATTTAATTAGCGAAACTAATTCTGATCCTAATCAAATTGATGATGTTTATTCCAGTATTGATTATGTCTTAGGCAATAATTTAGAAAATTTATATTTAACGATCAGCGAAGGACAAAGTGTTGATGTTAATGCCACTGGAAATGCGTTAAATAATAATCTTTACGGTAACAAGGGTAAAAATATCCTTGATGGTGCTGTAGGCGCGGATCGTATGGAAGGTCAAGACGGAGATGATACCTATCTAATTGATAACCTTGGGGATACCGTCATTGAAAATGATGCTCAAGGGGTGGATATGATCGTTTCACCAGTGAGCTATAATTTACCCAGTAATGTGGAAAATTTACAACTTAGTGGCTCATTGAATTTAAATGGCAAAGGTAATGAACTCGCCAATTTATTTTATCCCAACGTCGGCAACAACCAATTGGATGGCGGAAATAATCCCGACGCAGTTTACGACGCAGTGTCTTATCAATTTGGGGCGCTTGCGGGCGTAACTATTGATTTATCAACAGGAAAAGTGACCGGCGGTTCTGGAACAGATACTTTAATTGGCAAGATGGTTGATGTTAAAGACGATAACCAAAAAATCATTGGTAAAGAATTTGTTAGTCCCTTTGCCCATGCAATTGGTAGTGTTTATGATGATACTTTTATCGGCAATAAAAAAGACAATAGTTTTGATGGTTTAGATGGCAATGACACGGTCAACTATTCAGCGTTGCAAAAAACGGTAAATATTGATTTATCCGCTGGTACTGCTACAGGTGCTGATATTGGTAACGACACCGTGAAAAATATTGAAAATGTTATAGGTGGCAGAGGTAGCGATTTTATTGTCGTTAATAATGCAGATAATATTATCGACGGTGGAGATGGAAGTGATACGGTTTCTTATCAAGCTGCAACCGGTGGCGTAGAAGTCGATCTGAATTTTCCCCTTCAAGTTCCGGGCAATTTATCCGGTTACGATACCTTGAAAAATATCGAAAATTTAGCGGGTAGTAGTTTTGCCGATGTTCTAACCGGTAATAGTGCTGCAAACGTACTGACAGGTAATGGCGGTGATGACACCTTAATCGGTGGTGCGGGTGATGATGTGTTAACCGGTTTAGGTGGTAAAGATGTCTTAACTGGCGGAACTGGTAAAGATGATTTTACTTTCACCACGCTAAATGACAGTGCAAGACCTTTAACCGATCCAACAGTAGGTGTCGATAGAGTCACCGATTTTAAACAAAAAGAAGACCAAATTGATTTGCGATTATTATTGTCTGATGATGGTAAAGAAAATAAGCTTACTTTTTCAGCAACAAAAACCTTACAAGCTGGCGGAGTTGATCCGGTAGATAGTACCAAAAAATCAGGTTATATTAATTACAGTTATGCTGTTGACTCCGAAGGTAAAGATATAACCGTCATTAATGGTAGCGTAGATGACGTTAAAAATACGATTACCAATCCTGATGGTAGTGTAGTTGATGCCCCTAATCCTTGGGCAGATTTTACCATTGAATTAACCGGTAAAATTGCTTTAACAGCCGGAGATTTTATTCTGTAATTTAAAAAAGACATTTTTGAATTGGATTAACGCCGTTTCGTGATTTAAGCGCAACGGCGTTTATTTTTTAATTGATCATAAATAACGATAACAATGTCTAAAAAAGCGTCTATTTTAGTGGTTGATGATGAACCCGATATTCGACAATTAGTTTCTGAAATTTTAGATGATGAAGGTTATGCCGTTGCAATGGCTGAAAATGCGCAAACCGCTAGACAACTTAAAAATCAATGTGAACCTGATTTAATTTTATTGGATATTTGGATGCCAGATATGGATGGCATTTCATTACTCAAATATTGGGTGCAAGAAGATCAACATTTATGTCCAGTGATTATGATGTCAGGACATGGTTCGGTCGAAACGGCGGTTGAAGCGACTCGGTTAGGCGCGTATGATTTTTTAGAAAAACCTTTATCATTAGCTAAATTATTATTAGTGGTTAGCCGAGCGATTGAAACTCGTCATTTACAGCGTGAAAATGCCGGTTTAAAACAACAATTACTCTTTGACATTGAGCCAGTCGGTAAAAGCGCGACGGTTATTCGCATTAAAGAACAATTAAAACGTTTAGCACAATATAATACTCGAGTATTATTACTCGGCGAAGCCGGAGTGGGTAAAACTTTATATGCGCGTTATTTACATAATCATAGTTTGCAACGCAAAGGAGCTTTTGTAGAAGTCGCCTTAGGCTGTTTATCTAGCGATAATGCCGCCATTGAATTATTTGGTAAAGAAGATCAGCATCATATTTATCCCGGATTGTTGGAACAAGCTCATGGCGGAAGTTTATTTTTAGCTGATATTAATGAATTGGATAAAACCATTCAATTGCGTTTATTAAATGCGTTAGAAACCGGTAATTTTTATCGCAATGGCGGCAAAACTCCAATACATATCGAAACCCGATTAATTACCGCCAGTCGTGAACCTTTAGAACCCATGATTACCTATGGACATTTACGTTCTGATTTATATTATTGGCTTAATGAAGTTAGTTTAGATATTCCGCCTTTACGCGAACATAATGAGGATGTTCCAATTTTATTAGCATTTTATGCCGATTATTTAGTGCAACAAGAAAAATTACCTTTTCGCCAATTTGCTATTTCGGCACAAAATTATTTACGTTTATATCCTTGGCCCGGAAATGTGCGAGAATTAAGAAATTTAGTGCAACGATTAATGATTTTAGGCGTTGGTGATGATATTGAATTAGAAGAAGTTAAAAATGCTCTAGGTTCTATTGCTGAAACGCCGCAATCTTTAAGTTCAATTCCCGAATTTTTTAATTTACCTTTAAAAGAAGCGCGAGAACATTTTGAAAAAAATTATTTAGAATATCATTTTGAAAAACATGCGGGAAATGTAGCGAAATTAGCCGTCGCAATTGGCATGGAACGCACCCATTTATATCGAAAACTTCATGCGTTAAATATTAAACGTTAATTTAATTTTAATTATCCGGTTATTAAAAATATGTCACATAAAATTCCTAGTTATACAGCCTCAATGATTGATGATTTAAAAGCCGATCAATCTTGGAGAATTTTTCGGATTATTAGTGAATTTACCGAAGGATTTGATAAATTGGCTAACCTTAATCCAGCGGTTGCTATTTTTGGTTCAGCGCGATTACCGCCGCAACATTTTTATTATCAACAAACAGTTGAAATCGCCACTTTATTAAGTCAACATGGGTTTGCAATTATTACTGGTGGTGGTCCTGGAATTATGGAAGCGGCTAATAAAGGAGCTTATTTATACGGTCAACATTCGGTAGGTTTAAATATCGAATTACCGCATGAACAAATCGCTAATCAATATCAAAATTTATCTTTAGATTTTCGTTATTTCTTTGTGCGAAAAGTAATGTTTGTTCGTTACGCATTGGGATATATTTGTATGCCCGGAGGATTTGGTACTTTAGATGAATTTTTTGAGGCTTTAACCTTAATGCAAACGCATAAAATTCGATCATTACCGCTAATTCTTTTTGGAACGGAATTTTGGGGCGGATTAATTGATTGGATTAAACAAACCTTAGTACAATATCATACCATTGATGCTGAAGATTTAAATTTAATTACCTTAACTGATGATCCCCAACAAGTGTTAGAAATTATGTTGGCTTATCGCACAAAATATGAAGCTCAAGTTTAATGTTATCGAATATGGAATCAATTAATGAAATTGAAATACGCGATTCAAATTAATGCGAGTCCATATGCTTCTGATAGTAGCTGGATAGCTTATCAATTTGTACAAACCGTTTTAACTTTAAATCATCAAATTTATCGAATATTTTTTTATCAAGAAGGCATTTATCATGCGTTTCGTTATGCGCAACCTCCTGAAAATGAATTCTCATTGACTGAACAATGGTCTGCATTAGCCAAATCTCATGATATTGATTTAGTAGTTTGTATTTCTGCGGCGCAAAAACGCGGTTTATTATCAATTGAAGAGGCTCAACGTCAACAAAAAGTTGATCAGGATTTAGCAGAGGGATTTCGTATTTCGGGATTAAGTCAGTGGGTAGAGGCGATTTTAATAGCCGATCGCTTTTTAATTTTTGGTTAATCATTATGTCCGCTTATTTAGTGCTTTTAACCACATCGCCCTATCATGGATCGCAATTTTCAGAAGCTATCGATTTAATGTTAACTTTAGCGGCTTTTGATCAATCCGTTTCCATTTTAATTTTGGATCAAGCCGTTTGGGGATTTATTGATCATCAACAAATCATTGATCAACGCCAATCAACTGCGGGAATCATTCAGGGATTATCCTTTTACGGTATTGAACAGATTTATCTTGAAATTGAATCTATGACACAATATCATTTAAAACCGGATCAATTTATATTGCCACTTCAATTTATTCATCGTGATCAAGTGAATTCATTGATGAATCAATATACTCATCTTATTTCTCTTTAATTATTATCAAATTTTTATTCTAAAATGCTAATTAATCCTTTTCGATTATTGATTGTTATCACTTATTTATCTTTTTCCTTAATCGGATGTGATTCTTCTAAACCAGAAACGATTTATCCATTTACTTATCAAGGTGAAACTGAAGGAACTACTTTTCATATTAAAGCCAGTTATTTGTCCAAAACACTGACTCAACAACAATTACAACAACAAATTAAACAAGTTTTAGATAAAATAGATGGGCAAATGTCAACCTATAAACCGGATTCTGAATTATCTAAATTTAATCAAAGTCAATCCTCAGAATGGCATCCGATTAGCCCAGAATTATTTACTGTGATTCAACAAGCGCAAATCATTAGCGATTCTTCACAAGGAGCTTTTGATATTACGATAGGAGGCTTGGTTAATTTATGGGGATTTGGACCTGAACCGTTGAAATTTACTACGCCGACTGAAGCCGACATTCAACAACGTTTATCTAAAATCGGTTATCAACAATTACATTTACAATCACAACCTTTAGCGATTCAGAAAACACAACCCGATTTATATGTGGATTTATCCGCAATTGCAAAAGGATATGCCGTTGATCAAGTAGGACTCACTTTAGAACATGCTGGAATTCAGGATTATATGGTTGAAATTGGCGGTGAAGTTCGAGTTAAAGGTTTAAATGTTGAACATCAACCTTGGCGAATTGCTATTGAAAAACCAATTCCTAATAAAATTTTAGTTGAGCGCGTTATTCCATTAAGCAATATTAGTATGGCAACGTCCGGAGATTATCGAAATTTCTTTGAAATTAAAGGCGTAAGATTTTCTCATACGATAGACCCTCGTAGCGGAAAGCCAATTACTCATCGATTAGCCTCAATTAGCGTTTTACATCGTACCACAATGGAAGCTGATGGATGGGCAACCGCGCTCAATGTTTTAGGTCCAGAAGCCGGATTTCAATTAGCTGAAAAACTAAAAATCGCGGCTTTATTTATTGTCAAAACAGATCATGGTTTTGAAGAAAAACCAACTACGACTTTTCTAAACCTTATTCGGTAATTTATATGTTTTATTTTATAGTCACTTTTATATTAATGGCAGTCGTTATTAGCATTATGGCAATCGGCGTTATTTTTGGACGACAAGCGATTAAAGGCTCGTGTGGCGGCGCAAATAAGGGGCAATGTATTTGTACTGAAAAATGCGATAAACGTAAAAAACTTGAAGCTAATCAAATTCAATAAGCCGTATTGATCACGGGTTAAATGAATTGAAATTGATTTTGTTTATTTATTCTCAAATTTAATTATCTCATTAGGAGAATTTCATCATGGTAATGCCAGCAATTATGGTTTTAATTCCTACGTTCGCTTTATCGGCTTACTTGCTGGTTCGTGAACGACAATTAAAACGCTATTCATTTTTTAAATCTAAAATGAATACTGTTAATTATTCCGTAAAGTCAAATGAAAATCAAAAATTTGATGCAAGTATTTTGACCAAAAAACCTTGTCAAACAACCGCCGATTTATCAGAAAATACTAATTTTTTACCACAAGATTCGATATTAAAACGGCATTATATTCATCATCTTTTGTCGATGTTATACACCGTATATGGCGATTGTCCTAGTGATTCGATTTTACGGCGACATTATGAAACTTTAATTGCGACTCAATTAAAAGAATGTAGTCGAAATATTCAAGCTTTATTAAAATTAGAAACCGAATATCGACGTATAAAACATTTAAATAAGCTTAATTAAATGGGTAGTTTTTATCCTTAATTTTTGGGGAGATGTGCTGACGCAAGAAAGCACATCATTTCATTATTCACTTTTAAAAATGGCTCTATATGGATTTCAAGGTCTTCTGATAAACTGAATTAATGAAAAGCTCAATCATATCAATTAAACACTTAATCAGTGAAGACCAATGTTACGAAACGGTTCGACAGTTGCGTTGGT
>JBEEJU010000051.1:0-2932 GCA_041169045.1 Pseudomonadota bacterium | reverse complement strand
GCAAAGCTCTTTTTAAAAGGATGTAAAACTGCATTAGAAGCGCAATTAATGATGACTATTAAAGAAGAAAATTATGAAAATGAATTTATTAATTTTCATGACGTATTAACCAATTTTAAATTGCCGGTGATTCAACATAAATTGAGCGAAGTAATCGATTTAATTAAAAACGTAGAATATTTAAAAGCTTTTTTCAATCAAATTATACCGGTCACTTCAACAATGCATTTATTACCACGATTAACACATTATGTACGTTATCATCAACATTATTTAAATTTATTTATTTTAATGGATAAATGGTATCAAGCTCATATGCCCAAAGTATTTAGTGCGCAATTATTAATGGGATTAAAAAATTTAACCAAATTATATGAGTTTACTTGTTTATTAATGTTATTAGAAGTGATACAAGAACAATTGTATTTTAAATTAATCTATTTTAGTTATCGTAAACAAGGAGAGTTATATCCTTTTGGCGGGATTGAAGCCTATAGACCAGATGGAGCAATTAATAATTATTTTGTTTTTCAACGTTTAGATCAACAAATTGAATTATATTTTGAGCCACAAATTTATCCGTATAGTTATCATTCTGTTGTGGGTGATTTAATTGATGTCAGTTCCAGTAATTATAAAGCAGAACATTATTATTGTCCGGATTTTGTATTAAAAATAACCGCAACGGATTGGACATTACCAGCGATTATTATTTTTGATGCTAAATATTCTAATAGTAAAAATGTTAAGGATTATTATATTCCGCAATTGATTAAAAAATATTTATTAGGCATTAATCAATTACAAGCGGGTCATTGTTTGGGACCTTCACCAATTCAATTAGTCATGGCATTGTTTGCCCACGATACTTTTAGCCGCACCATTACAACCGTTCATCGACGACATTTATTAAAAAGTGATTTGCCGGTATTACCGCAAGTTGCGGGGCAATTATTTGTTCCCGGCGATACTTATGAGGTGGGAGAATGTATTGATGCGGTGATTCGTATTACCGCAGAACGATATTTAACTGCGATTTCACCAGCCAATCCTCCATGTTTTTAAAGCATGGAGGAGGTTTTTTAAGCGTATTTTATCGAGCAATGCCAGCAGCAGTTGCCGCTGGAACTTCAATTAATTTGCCACTTTTAACATCGTAAATATAACCGTACACTGGAATTTCTGCGGGGACTAAAGGGTGCGCTTTGATTCGTTGTACATCTTCTAACACACTTTGAGCTTGATCAGAAATGGTTAACCAATTGATATATTTACCTTCATCTGAGCCACCACCAGCACAGCAATCATGCCAACCGGTTTCATCTATCGAAGCGGTTTTTAAACTTTTACTCAATAAATCACCCATAATTTCATTGGTAAATAATTCCATACCACAATTCGTATGATGAATGACAAACCACTCGCGGGTGCCAAGTAATTTGTATGAAATGACCAACGAACGAATCGCATCGTCACTAGCTCTTCCGCCAGCATTACGAATCACATGGGCATCGCCTTCAGCTAATCCAGCGTATTTAGCGGGGTCTAAACGCGCGTCCATACAGGTCAAAATCGCAAACTGCCTCGCCGGAGGCATCGCTAAATCGCCTTTTTCAAATTGTGCGACATAATTTTGATTGGCTTCTAATACTTGTTGCAAAATAGTCATTTTTTTCCTCACATAAAAAAACCGCTTAATCATTGTCAAAGATTTTCAAGCTAAATACTAGTCCCAAAGCTGATCTTGGCGTATGTTAGACAATCTCACGATGATTAAGCGGCAAGCACTACCTACTATCTCCGAGGGTTAATATATAGTAGCAAGGTTAAAGTTTAAAGACTTGGTTTAGTTTATGAACTCTAAAATATCAGTTTATAAGGTTTTTTCAAATGGACAAATTGAACAGTATGCAGGTGTTTTGCCGAATTGTGGAGTTAGGAACATTTGCTGGCGTTGCCAAAGAAATGGGATTATCAGCGATGATGATCAGCAAATATATGACTCAATTAGAGCAGTCTTTAGGCGTAAGTTTACTCAGCCGTACAACCCGCAGTTTAAGTTTAACCGAAGCGGGAGAAAGTTATTATCATCGCAGTAAGCAATTGTTAGATGATTTATCCGCGTTGGAAGAGTCAGTGCTACAATTGGGACAATCGGTTAAAGGGTGGTTAAAAATTAGCGCGCCTATTGATTTTGGTGGTGTTTATTTAGTTCCAGCGATCGAACAATATCAACAGCAATTTAATGAAGTGAAAATTTCGTTAAATTTAAATAATAAATATGTCAATCTACGCGATGGGCGATTTGATTTATCTATTTTAGTGACTGATTGTTTAGACCCGGGAATTGTGGCACGAAAAATTGCGACTACAAAATTATGCTTATATGCGTCTCCACATTATTTATCAATTTACGGAATTCCCAAATCTTTAGAGGAATTAAATCAACATCGATGTTTACATTATTTAGATACACCGCATGGCGATCAATGGCTTTTTAAACTGAATGGCGAATTTAAAAAAGTCAGAATTGATTGGTATTTTGCGTCAAATAATGGTCGTACTTTATGTCAAGCTGCGGCTTTAGGTATGGGAATTATTCAAGTGCCGCAATTGTCAGTACGTTCTTATATAGAAAATGGAGAATTAGTCGAAGTTTTACCGCAATTTCAATTAGCGCAATTACCGATTTATGCCACTTATTTACAACGGCGATTTTATCCAGCGAAATTAACCACTTTTATCGAATTTTTATTACGCTATTTTGCTAAACAATTATAATTTATTTTCAATGAAAACATTTGTATTACCCGTTAAAATTTATTACGAAGATACTGACGCAGCTGGGGTTGTTTATCATGCGAATTATTTACGTTTTTTTGATCGCGCCCGATGTGAAATGTTGCAAGCAAATGGTTTTGATTTAAATGAA
>JBEEJU010000050.1:0-9931 GCA_041169045.1 Pseudomonadota bacterium | reverse complement strand
AACTATTATTAAAATGGGACTAAAAATCATCGACAAAAGTAATTATTTATAGAATTATCAACAAATTAAGTTGTGGATAACGCGCAAATTGTTTATCGAAAATCGACATAAAACAGCGAATATCCCAATTGACGAAATCTACTTTCATGTTTTCGTTTTAACGAAATTTACTTTCATCTTTCGTCTTTTCGTTACTACCATGAGTGATCAACTACAAAAATTAAGACAATTCATCGAAACTCAAGTGATTGGACAATCCGTACTCATAGAACGGATGCTAATTGCATTACTGGCAGACGGACATATTTTGGTGGAAGGCGCGCCAGGGTTAGCCAAAACCCGAGCAGTAAAAATTCTCAGTCAAGGCATTGATGCTAATTTCCACAGAATTCAATTTACTCCAGATTTGCTACCAGCCGATTTAACCGGCACGGACATTTACAAACCGCAGCAAAGTGCTTTTGAATTTCAGCCAGGTCCGTTGTTTCACAATTTGATTTTGGCTGACGAAATCAATCGCTCACCTGCAAAAGTTCAAGCAGCCTTGTTAGAAGCCATGGCAGAACGACAAATCACTGTAGGTTCAACAACTTATCCTTTACCTGAACTGTTTTTGGTAATGGCAACACAAAATCCGATTGAGCAAGAAGGCACTTATCCACTACCTGAAGCGCAATTGGATCGGTTTTTACTGCACGTCAAAATCAGTTATCCGCAAAAACAACATGAGAAAGCCATTTTGCAATTGGCTAGAAACGAAGCTAAAGGGCTTCCAAGCGCGAATTCACTTTCAATTGAAGCAATCCAGCAGGAAAATATTTTCGCGGCACGTAGCGCGATTTTGGAGCTTTACATGGCTGAGAGTTTGCAAGATTATTTATTACAAATCGTACTTGCAACACGCACACCAGAGGTTTACGGCAAAGACTTAGCCAGTTGGTTACAATACGGCGCAAGTCCGCGTGCCACTATCGCTTTGGATCGATGTGCCAGAGCCAAGGCTTGGTTGCAACAGCGCGATTACGTCAGCCCTGAAGATATTCAGGATTTGGCATATGACGTATTACGACATCGATTGATTTTGTCTTACGAAGCCGAAGCCCAAGGCATCACTACCGATGACGTTATCCAGCAACTATTAGCGCGAATCGCTGTACCTTAAAAACATTATGTATCGTATTGATCAATATGGAAAAACAACCTTCATGCGTGATCTACCCGATCCGCGAGTGCAAGTTGAATTAACCACGCTCATCAGCTTGGCGGCTCAAGCAAAAGCCGTTCAATTGCAGTTGCAGCACGTTCGCGCTGGACAAACAGGCAGTTACTTATCAACTTTCAAGGGCAGAGGGATTGAATTCGACGAAGTTCGCCTTTATCAGGCTGGAGATGATGTACGCAACATAGATTGGCGAGTAACTGCGCGACGCGGTGATACTTACACCAAAATTTTTCGTGAAGAACGAGAACGTCCGGTATTTATCTCGGTAGATCAAGGACGTACGATGCAATTTGCTACTCGTGGAGTATTCAAATCGGTACAAGCGGCAAAATTAGCAGCATTGATTGCCTGGGCTGCTCAAATGCGCGGTGATCGCATCGGTGGTCAAGTGTTTACCAAGCATTTTTGTCAAGAAATGAAACCGCAAGCCGGTAAACGCGGTGTATTGCGTCTACTCAACTTGCTCGCTGCTCCTGTTGTTAAGGACAAGATAGTAATTGATCATTGGCAGGTATTAGCTAGACTCAATCAACATGTCAAACCCGGAAGTTCAATTTATCTGATTGGCGATTTTCGTAGTTTGACTGCACAGGACGAATGGCAATTACGCAAATGGTCGCAGCACTGTCAATTGACCCTGATTCTAGTTTACGATCCCTTGGAACAGACTTTGCCGACTAACGGATACTATCGTTTTGTTGATCAGCAGCGTGAGGTTATGATCGACACCCGCGATAAATCGCGTTTAAATCGCTATCACGCGACGTTTGAACAACGCCTACACTCTTTGCATCAGTTAGCACAGAAATTAGCCGTTAATCTCATTTTTTGCACGACAACCCAAAATCCCTTAGAGTGTTTACGTTAATGCCTGATTCAACTTGGACTCTTCCATTACGCGACGTACATTTGCCAGAACCGGTTGGATGGTGGCCGCCTGCACTCGGCTGGTGGTTATTAGCCGTTATATTGCCGTTAATTATTTGTTTGAATATCTACCTATATCGCTATTATCACCGTGTGACTGTAGTGAAATTAGCGCGAAAATGCATTGCGGAATTAAAACAAGATACTGAACGTAATGAAAACGAAAAATTTATCGAATTGATACAATTAATTCGTCGGGTAGCAATAAGCACGGCTTCACGAGCAGAATGTGCAGGATTAACTGGAGAAAATTGGATTAATTATTTACAACAAAAACAACAAAATTTACGATTAACCGAAGAATTAATTAATGCTCTGATCAAGCATCAATACCAACCGCATAAAACCAATATTCCTTTGGCCGCTTTGATGAATTGGACAGAAAAATGGTTGAAAAAACAATAAAAATAAACCGAAAAATAAAAATTTTATAAAAATACCTTTTTCAATTTTGTTTTCAGGACAATCTTTCAAATTTCCTTCCACCCAAATAATTACGATGTTTATGCTCTAAAGCCGCTTCAAAACCCGTAACCTATTCATTAAATGGGGATATTCAGCTTGTTCTAAAGCATAAAATCGGTGTATCCTTATGGGTTACATAAAGCAGTTTATTCAATAAGCTATCCATAAATATTATCCAATATTCATAATAATCATTTTTTTAATTTATGAATAATTCAATTAAAAACAGATCAGTAGAGTTTCATTAATGTTAAAACGTAAAATTTTAGTAACCAGTGCGTTACCATATGCCAATGGGCCTATTCATTTAGGACATTTAGTTGAGTATATTCAAACCGATATTTGGAGTCGATTTCAAAAACAATGTGGTCATGATTGTTATTTTATTTGCGCTGACGATACGCATGGTACGCCAATTATGTTAAAAGCGGCGAATTTGGGTATCACTCCTGAGCAATTAATCGAACAAATGAGTATTGAACATCAACGTGATTTTACGGATTTTGGTATTAAATTTGATCATTATCACAGCACGCATTCAATTGAAAATCGCCATTTTTCGGAATTGATTTATCAACGATTAGTGAATGCCGGACATATTAGTCAACGAGAAATTACTCAAGCTTTTGATCCACTCAAACAAATGTTTTTACCGGATCGTTTTATTAAAGGCGATTGTCCTAAATGTCACGCTGTAGATCAATATGGTGATGGTTGTGAAATCTGTGGTGCGACTTATTCACCCACGGAATTAAAAAATCCGCGTTCAGCTATTTCGGGAGAAATACCAATTGATAAACAATCGGTACATTATTTTTTTGAATTAAATCATTTTAAAGCATTTCTACAACAATGGACACAAGCGGGACATTTACAAATAGAAATGGGTAGAAAATTAAATGAATGGCTATCTGCTGGCTTACAAGCTTGGGATATTTCGCGCGACGCGCCTTATTTTGGATTTGAAATTCCTAATGCAAATGGAAAATATTTTTATGTGTGGTTAGATGCACCAATTGGATATATTGCCAGCTTTAAATATTTTTGCGAACAAAAGCAATTAGATTTTGAGCAATTTTGGCAAGTTGAGAGTGAAACTGAGTTATATCATTTCATTGGTAAAGATATTATTTATTTTCACGCTTTGTTTTGGCCAGCAATGTTAAAAGCGGCTGATTTTCGTACACCTACCGCGATTTTTGCTCATGGATTTTTAACTATTAATGGCGAAAAAATGTCTAAATCTCGTGGAACATTTATTCAAGCTCGTAGTTATTTAAATCATTTAAATCCTGAATATTTACGCTATTATTTTGCCGCTAAATTAGCAAATGGGATTGAAGATTTAGATTTAAATTTTGACGATTTTGCGCATAGAGTGAATGCAGATTTAGTCGGTAAAGTGGTGAATATTGCGAGTCGTTGTAGCGGTTTTATTCATAAATATTTTGCTGGACAATTAGCCTCAGAATGTATTGATATGGAATTATTTAATGCTTTTATTCAAGTGGATAAAATAATTGCTGAACATTATGAACATCGTGAATTCGCTAAAGCTATGCGTGAAATTATGGCATTAGCAGATAAAGCAAATGCGTATATTGATGAGCATAAACCTTGGTTAATTGCAAAACAACCAGAAAGACAATTAGAATTGCATCAAATTGCGAGTATGGGATTAAATCTATTCCGATTATTAATGGTGTATTTAAAACCGGTTTTGCCAATATTAACTGCTGAAGCCGAGCAGTTTTTAAATATTCCTGCACAACCTTGGATAAGCGATTTACAACCGTTAATTAATCATAAGATTCAACCGTTTAAGCCTTTAATGATTCGTGTTGATCCGGCTAAAATTGCGGCATTATTAGCAGAATCTTAGAAAATCAATCACTAAAACTTTTCAGAGTAAAAATCTGGAAAGTTTTATGTTTTGTAAGCAAAAAATTAATTCAATGAACTCGCATCAAACTCGCTTACAAACTGAAATTAATTTACGAATTATTCGTTTATTATTGATAGTATTAACCATTAGCAGCGCGATATTTATCTGGCAAACGCGATTATCGGTACAAAAAGAAACGCGTGCTTCTATGGATTTAGCGGCGCAATTATTACAAATTAGTTTAACTCAATCAGTCCATCAAAAGTTATCTAATGCAAATTGGTTAAGCCAAATTCGTCATTTAAAACCTACCCGTCATTTCAAAATACATATTCGGGATTCAGCCAATCATTGGATAGCTATTGCGACTCCCTTAACACCGCTATCATTATTGCCCCCTTCATGGTTTATTAATTTAATGAAAATTGAAACTTCTCCGGTTATGTATTCATTAATGACTGCGGATAAACATATTGTACAAATTTTAATTGAATCGAATTCACCTGATGAAATTACTGAAGCTTGGCAGGAAATTCAAACCTTTATTTTAATGCTAATTGGTTTTAGTATCAGTTTATTAATAACAGTACACCTTATTTTTAAACAAGTATTACAAGCGGTGAGTCAAATTTTAATCCGTTTAACTGCAATTCAAAAGGCAGATTATCAAAAATTACCTAGATTTAGTTTAACGGAATTTCATCAAATTGCTGAAGCGGTGAATCAACTAATGGACAGTTTACAAGATACTCAACAACAGAATCGACAATTAAGTTTACATTTATTAACGATTCAAGAATTAGAGCGACGACGATTAGCAATGGAATTACACGATGAATTCAGTCAATCTTTAACCGCGATTAAAACTTTAGCTATTGCGGGACAACGTTCTTCATCTGTGAACCAATTACCGGCAATTTTGACCACGATTATTGAAATTGCTGAACAAATGTTTGCGGCTGTACGTTTAATGATGAAACAATTGCATCCGCTTATTTTAACTGAATTAGGGTTAATCGCATCTTTACAAGATTTAGTCCAATCTTGGAAACGAAAATTACCCGAATTAAACATTGATTTAAAGATAAATTCGGAACTTGATCAATTAGATCATCAAATAGCAATTCATGTATTTCGTATTATTCAAGAATCAATTACCAATACAGTGCGTCATGCTCAAGCACAATATTTAATTATAGAGTTAATCATTAATCATCATCAATTAACAATTCTAATTAAAGATAATGGAATTGGTAATTCGCAATTAAAATTTGGCTTTGGATTATTAGGAATGCAATCGCGGATTTTGAGTTTAAATGGCAGCTTTAATTGTTTAAGTATAGACAATCAAGGAACACAATTAATCATACAATTACCGTTAAAATGTCAGCCGGATTAATTAAAATTTTAATGATCGATGATCATGCTATGGTGCGTTTAGGTTTTCGATGGTTATTAGCGAATGCTGAAGATATTGAATTGGTTGCCGAAGCCGAACGCGCCGAACAAGCTTTTGCATTATATCAACAGTATCAAGCCGATATTGTGATTATGGATTTATCCATGCCTGGAATTGGCGGTTTAGAGGCAATTCGTCGTTTATGTCAACGTTATCCAAATATTAAAATTTTAGTATTTAGTATTCATGATGAACCTATTTATTGGCAACGTGCTTTTAAAGCGGGTGCAAAAGGTTATATGACTAAAAATAGTGCATCAGAATTAATGCTAGAAGCGATTTATTGTTTAGCTCAAGGGGATAGTTATTTAGAACCAGCATTATCTGATCAGCAAATTAATTATCAGGATTTACAACAATTAATTGAACAATTATCTGCTCGAGAATTTGATATTTTACGTTTATTGATTCAGGGATTATCACCGCCAGAAATTGCTAAACAATTATGTTTAAGTTATAAAACAGTGGCGAATTATATTACGCAAATTAAAAGCAAATTTTGCGTTAACACGACTATTGAATTATCGAGAATAATTCAGGTTTCTGGATTGATATAATTTTTTAACAATTAGCAGTTTCTATTATAGCTATTTCTGCTTTATTCAAACCATATAAATCATAAACTAAGCGGTCAATCTGTGCTTCTAAATCGTGCGTATTTTGTTTGGATTTTTTGGCTTTGAGAATTTTATCCACTAACTTAATAAAAGGTTTTTGTTCAGTAATTGATAATTGGGGTATAGGGATTTGTTTAACATAAATAGTGAACATTCTAATAGCCTTTTCACCTAATTGAACAGAAAGATTACGATAATACCAATCAATTAATTTTGAATTAAGCACTGCGATTAAATAATTAAACTTAAAATTACCCGAAATAAAATAAACCGTATTATTGAAAAATATCTCTTGCTCTACAATTGAAAAAGTTAAGCTTTGACAAATATCATTGTAAACAATTTTCTTTGTTTCAAATTCTTTGAGATATGCACAATTTCGTAGATTATACGGTGTTGCTCCCTTATCACTACGCTCTTCAAGTTGTGAGTAAAATTTGTCTAAATGTTTTTTAATTGCTGGATAATCCTCAATTTTTACAGGTGGATTATTGTGTGAATTAATTAACCATAATCCAGCCCATTTCACACTATATTTTTTAATATCCCGCCCTCGCAAAACGGGTTTAATAATTTTTGCACTATTGGAATCTTCTAAACATAAACGCTCTTTGGTTTCCGTGTCAATAATAAACGCTTCATTAAGTCCTGTTTTGATACCATAATTGATATGAATATTCCATTCTTTTAACGGTGTTCCGACTGCCTCAATTTTCGCCTTGATTTGTTGTTCAATATCAGAAGAAATCACCCAAGCATTAGCAGACATTAACGGCATTTGTTGCGAATGCGCGGCAAAATAAGTTGTTAAATCTATTTCAGAGTTATAATCTTTTTGAATCGTACAAGCCACAAACGGCAAAGCGGATTCTGTTTTTTGTGTCATTAAAATATTTGAATCTACTGTTGCAGAACCAAAAACTTGGAAACCAGCAAAATCAATTAATTTCAACGGTTGCGTTTTTGTCGCTAAAAACCCGCGTAATGATTGACCATAACCCGCTCGCATCCATTTATTTGAAGTAATAAAACTTAACAAACCGTTTTGCCTTAATAAAGAAATTCCTTTTTCAATAAACAGCGCGTAAATATCTCCAGTTCTTTCAAACGTTTCATATCCGCTATTTTGCAACACGATTTGAATATCTTGACCGCTAAAGTTTTGAATTTGAATATAAGGCGGATTGCCAATAACTATATCAAAACCAATAAAATCACCTTCCGTATTTAATACCTCTGGAAAAATAAACCGCCATTCAAACGCATTCTCATAAACTTTGTTATTAATTGTAGATTCAATTTTAGCTATTTCTAATTCAATTTTCTGTATTTGTTTTTCTTTTGTATTAAATACATCGAGATTATTTAATTTTTTTAATTGCGTTTTTAAGTCTTTTAATTTAATTTTTTCTGCACTATCCGCAATCAAGCCTTTAAAAAATTCATCTTTTAATTCAGTCAGTGTTTTTTCAATCGCTCTTTTTTCTACTTTATCGGTAACAGATTGATAGGCAGAAATTGAACTTTTATAAACTTCTATTTTGGCTTTATGTTTCTTTAAATCCTCATCTAATTTAAAACGACTGATTAAAGAATTACCGCATTGAATATTAATATCAATATTCGGTAGAGTTTCCAGTTTTCTATCATCGTTATAATACGCATTTTTCAATAATTCAATCCATAAACGCAAACGGCATATTTTGACTGAATTAAGGTTAATATCTACGCCAAATAAACAATTTTCAATGATTCTTTGTTTCTCATGGAATAGCGTTTTTTGTACGCGCTGACATTCTTTGCTCTCTATATAATACTCAAAATAAATCTTGTCATCATTACTGCGCGTTATCTTAAGCTCATCATTTTCAACGGTTATTTGCCAATTTGTCAAGCCGGTATAATTTTCGTCATCATGGTAAACTAAAATGCCTAATTCACTTTTTATGGCAATAAATTCATTCAATACCGATACTAAAAAGTGACCAGAACCGACAGCCGGATCACATACTTTGATGCTATTAACAATGTCATTAAATTCCTTTCTATTTTCTTTTTTATTGATTTGTAACGTACTTTTTAAATCATCAAAGGTTTGACAATCTAATTTTTTAATTCATTAAATTTTTGCAATACAGCAAGCCGCATGGTTTCGCGGCTCATATACATGGTAATAATGCTAGGTGTAAAAAAAGAACCGTCTTTATAACCGTTAATTTTTTCAAAAATCAAGCCTAATACAGAAGCACTAATTAATGATTTATTATTTTCTTTTATTTCCTCTTTACTGTCATTAGAAAAATCATAAGCATCTAAAAAACTAAATAAATAACTTAATATATCTAATTCGCCTGTTAATTTATGACCTTGTTCATTTTTTAAAACGGTTGTTGATAAAATAGGCAGATTTAAACGCCTTAAAACACTGATGTTTAAAGTTCTTCTTTCTAATTCTGTTTCTTCAAATAAAGAGCTGTTTAAATAAGGAATATGGAAAAATCTTTGTTGTGTATCTTTATCTCGACTTTCTTCTTTTATCGCTAATACATCGAAAAATAAATAGTTTAAATCTGAAAAGCAGGTTAATTTTTCAATAGTAAAGAATTGGTAAAGCTTATCATTTTTATGATAAGTTATTAATTGCGCTTCGAGTAATTTTAAGAATAATATTCTATTAATCCAAGTAATACTTAATTCAATAGCCGCATCAAATAACGCTGATTCTTGTACAATTTCACCACGATTTTTTATAGTATTAATAGCTTGCTCTAAAAAAGAAGCTGAATATCGCTCTTTCTCTTTACGTTTAATTAATTTTTTACCGCCTTCTTTAACCTCTTCTAAGCCAATAATATGTAATAATTCATTATAAAACTCCTCATTTAAACTATTCGCATCATTGCTAAAAGATAATTTTAATAAATGTTCCGGTGATAAAATCTTAAATAAAGGAATTAACTCTTTATCTTTCTCCTTATCAGTATTTACAAAAAGAGTTTGATAATCCGCTAAATTGAAATAAGTAAACTCAAGCTCTGTTTTACACAAATTAATAGCATCTCTTGCAATATCATCATAAAATGAGCTTGTTTTATTAGCAGCTAAGGTTTTGTTTTCAAAATCATTAAATAATTTAACTAATTCTTTATTTTCTGCAAAACAGCGTTCAAAAATACGCGCATCAAAGATAAACCACTCGTTAATATTGGTAATAATTAAATGCTTAAGTTGTAAATTTTTATGCGTCACTCTTTCGCGTAAGTAATACAAAACCAATTCTTGTAGTGCTTTTTTATTTAGATTATCGCAACTGACCATTTCAGCTTTATTGTTAGGTCTTTTGACTTCGATAATTA
>JBEEJU010000049.1:0-2906 GCA_041169045.1 Pseudomonadota bacterium | reverse complement strand
GTGGCTAAGGTGTAATTAATACTCACTGTACCATTGGTTTGTAAAGTACATTTTTTACTAATGGCATATTCAGGCATCACAAAACCCGGGGTGGTGATTTTTTCTAACAAAGGGGCAGCTTGAATAGAGCTGCTCAATAAAACGATAATAAAAATGGGAAGTTTTGACATCATATTATTCCTAATCAAAGTGATTATTAAATTGAATCATTTTGCGAAATGATCAAGGTTTAACAGCCGTTAAAATGTATCATAAAAAAGCTATAATTAAAAAAATAATTTTCCAATTCAATAATGATGCTAAAGGTAATTGATTTGATTTTGAATTTTTTTATCAGTTTACGAGGTAACTGTTGCATCAGCGAAAAAATACGAGTATCGTATGTTAGCGTTTTCTAATATAACAAAAATATCCCGTTGATTTTATTCGCAGAGGTTATCATGAATCAGAATTATAGTCGCCGTCAATTTTTACAAACCTTGGCTTTAGGACTCACTGCTAGCAGTCTATCTACTCAATTATTAGCCGGTGCATCGCATTCTTCGGTAAATATCAATAGAACGATAAATACCGCTTTTAAACCAGATGTGGAATTTGAATTAACCGCATTGCCAAATGCAATCTCTATTTTGCGCGGCGAAAAAACCCATGTTTATCAATATACCGCGCAATTAATTAAAGGTCCAGAACGCAGTTTACAATTTTTAAAAGCAGGGTATTTAGCACCACTGATTCATTTGCAACAAGGGCAAAAAGTCCGCGTGATTTTTCGCAATCAATTACCCGAAGCTTCAATTGTCCATTGGCATGGTTTACATGTGCCACAACACAGTGATGGACATCCACAATATGCCATTAATAGCGGTGAACAATATGTTTATGAATTTGAAGTTTTAAATCCCGCCGGCAGCAGTTTTTATCATCCACATACGCATGAATTAACCGGTAAACAAGTTTATTACGGTTTAGGTGGATTAATTATCGTAGAAGATGAATTAGAAAAAAAATTAATGTTGCCAAAAGGCGAATTTGATTTGCCTTTTGTAATTCAAGATCGCCGTTTTAATTCTCAAAATCAATTGATTTATGCGCATCAAATGCCGCAACGAATGATGGGCTTTTTAGGCGATCACATTTTAATTAATGGTGAAATCAACAAATCTTTTCAGGTGAAATCCAGAGCCTATCGATTTCGCGCGTTAAATGCGTCGAATTCACGAATTTATAAACTCGCCTGGGACGATGGCACTCCTTTAATAGCCATAGGCACCGATGGACATTTACTCGCGAGTCCGCAGCAATTACCCTACATTATGTTATCGCCCGGCGAACGGGTGGATTTGTGGCTAGATTTTACTGGGCGATCCTTGAATTCAGTGGCGACTTTGGTGAGTTTACCATTTAGCGGTGTGATGCCAACGATGGCGGGAATGCACGGTCGCGGTCGGCGGCAGATGGGGGGAATGGGCATGATGAATTCTACTTTACCTCAAGGAGCTAAATTTACCTTAGCCCAATTTAATATCACTGAGGTGATTCATGATAGTCCGCATTTACCCAAACAATTGGCACCATTCAAATTATGGACGGATGCTGATGTGGATAATGCAAATACGCCAATAGAAATTGGTTTATCAATGTCGCCGATGTCACCGCGTTTAAATGGACATACCTTTGCAATGGATAGAGTATTCGATACCGAAGTGGTGGCTTTAGGTTCGCGTAAAAAAATCAAATTATTTCATCAAACAGGTTTAGGTATGATGTCACAAATGTTGACAATGGCGCATCCGGTACATTTACATGGACAACAATATCAAGTGTTATCGCGAAAAAATGTGTCGATGAATCCAGAGCAATATGCGATGGTTAAAGACGGTTTTATTCAACAAGCGTGGAAAGATACGGTATTAGTGATGCCTGGTGAAGAAATAGAAATTATTAAACCGTTTGAAGATTATCGCGGTTTATTTTTATATCATTGCCATAATTTGGAACATGAAGATTTGGGAATGATGCGACAATTTTATGTTAGTTAAACATTAAGTAAGTACAAAAAATTCAGAATGATTGTAGAGACGTTGGATTGCAATGTCTCTACTGGGTTTTTTATTTGACAAAAAATACCTTTTTCGATTACTTTAGCTATGCCGTTGCCACATTGTGACGGTCAGGGTTGAAAGCCTGAATATTCTCTTGTGAAACGCTTTTAAGCCTCTCATTTTCATGGTGGGTGTAATCGTGGTGCTTTTGCACAACCGTATCCAAGAGAGCGGTCTTTCAACTCGATTATATCCACCGCCCAATTTTTGAAAGAATGGTACGGTGGTTTTCAACATTACTCTTGGAAACTATCATGTCCAACAATTCCCTTGTCGTTTGCGACACTTTTATCAACCAAGATGCAGAAGGTCGCTATTATTTAAACGCTCTGCATAAAGCTGCTGGCAATGATCCCAAAGACGCACCGGCTCAGTTCTTTAGAAACGACAAGACAACACGCTTGATCGAGCTTTTAAAAAGTGATGTGCAAAATTGCATATCACCCATCAATGTCATAAAAGGTAAATTTTCTAGCGGCATTGAGCAAGGAACTTACGTTGTGAAACCGCTCGTTTATGCCTACGCAATGTGGATTAGCCCAGAGTTCCATTTACACGTTATCAACGCATACGACGCGCTGGTTACGCAAACAACATTAGATTTCGAGTTTTTAAAACCCATCACTGAACCCATCACACTTGCAGATTTTGAATGGCGGCATCAAGTGATTATGCAAATGTTGCAAAATCTAAAAAAAGCCGAAGTGAACTTTATCATGAGTTTGACTGGAGAAGAATTGTTAGCTAGAAAGTGTTTAGAAAAATAATCGCATTTCCCTCTTTATTAAAATTGTAGAGACGTTG
>JBEEJU010000048.1:0-3247 GCA_041169045.1 Pseudomonadota bacterium | reverse complement strand
CATATGGCGAAATAACGCATAATGTTGAAAAACAAATCCGATTCCACGACGACTTACATGTTGTTGTGTAACATTAATGCCATTTAATAAAATTTGTCCGCTATCGGCAGTTTCTAAACCGGCAATAATGCGTAATAAAGTGGTTTTACCACAGCCTGAAGGACCTAATAAAGCGACTAATTCTCCTTCAGGAATTTCTAAATCAATATGATTTAATGCAGAAAATTTTCCAAAACGTTTACTAATATCAGTTAATAAAATACTCATCTTAAATACTCATGATTGATTTAGGAATGACGTGCTAATTTCCATTCTAAAGCGGTTTTTAAAATTAGCGTAATTAAGGCTAAACTGGCTAAAATAGAAGCACTCGCAAAAGCACCAATAAAGTCATATTCGTTATAACAAACTTCAACATGTAATGGCAGAGTATTGGTTAAGCCGCGAATGTGTCCAGAAACCACTGAAACTGCGCCAAATTCTCCCATTGCGCGAGCATTACATAATAAAACACCATACAATAATGCCCATTTAATATTCGGTAATGTTACCCAAAAAAAAGTACGCCATCCACTCGCGCCTAATGATAATGCAGCTTCCTCTTCTTCGCTACCCATTTCTAACATTAAAGGAATTAACTCTCGCGCTACAAAGGGAAAAGTGATGAATAAAGTCGCTAAAATAATTCCCGGAATGGCAAAAATAATTTTAATATCATTTTCAGCTAACCAATCGCCTAACCAGCCTTGCGCTCCGAATAATAATACAAAAATTAAACCCGATACTACTGGAGAGACTGAAAAGGGTAAATCAATTAACGTAATTAATAAACTTTTACCTTTAAATTCAAAACGAGTAATTGCCCAAGCTGCCATTATTCCAAAAAAAGTATTTAACGGTACGGTAGCTAATGAGGTTAATAATGTTAAGCGAATTGCTGATAAAGCTTCTGGTTGGATTAAAGCTATTTGATAAGCATTCCATCCTTTAGCAAAAGCTTCTTTAGCAATAATTACCAAGGGTAAACATAAAAATAAAAAAATAAATCCAATCGCAATACTGATTAATCCAATTTTTATCCACTTAGGTTCATGTAATACCCGTTGACGAGTTTGATAAGGTTCTATCATATTGATTGATAAGGGTGAAATGCTCATATATTCCTACAATTGTCCAGATCGTTTTCGCGCCCAAAATTGCAATAAATTAATCAATAATAATAATAAAAATGAAATGACTAATAAACTAAGCGCAATTGCAGTTGCGCCTGCATAATCATATTGTTCTAATTTGGTAATAATTAACAGCGGTACAATTTCCGAAACGTAAGGTAAATTTCCTGCAATAAAAATGACTGAGCCATATTCGCCAATTCCTCTAGCAAATGCTAAAGCAAATCCGGTTAAAATTGCTGGAAATATATTGGGAAAAATAATTTTTCTAAAAATTTGCCATCGAGTTGCACCTAAACTTGCCGCTGCTTCTTCCATACTAGTATCGAATTCTTTTAATACCGGTTCTAAGGTTCTAACTACAAAAGGCAGTCCAATAAAAATTAATGCGATCACAATTCCCAAAGGTTTATAAGCAACTTGTATATTCAGACAATTTTGCAATAATTGTCCAATAAATCCACTAGGTTGATAGATTGTTGCTAATACAATTCCGGCAACCGCAGTGGGTAATGCAAAAGGTAAATCAATCAACGCATCTAATAAACGTTTACCGTAAAATTGATAGCGAATAAATACCCATGCAATCATAAAACCAAAAAAACTAGCGATGATTGAGGCAGCAAATGCAGTGGTAAAACTCACACGAAATGAAGCGATAATTCGTTCATGACTAATCACTGCCCAATAATCGGAAAAACTTAATTGAAAACTGTTAAAAACTAAAGTGCTAAGAGGAATTAAAACGACTAAAGTTAAATAAAGCACGGTAAAGCCTAGCGTTAATTTAAAACCAGGCATAATTTGACTTTGTCTCATGATTTAATTCACTAATTAATGACCATAAATCTGATCAAAAATTCCGCCATCATCAAAATGCGTTTTTTGAGCTTTTGCCCATCCACCAAAAGCCTGATCTACAGTCACTCTTTCTAATTTAGGAAATCTTGCTAAATCTTTAGGATCAGCATATTCGGGAGAAACGGGGCGATAATAATGTTTCGCGCCAATTTTTTGTCCAATAGGTGAATATAAATAATTCAAATACGCTTCAGCAACATCGCGCGTTCCATGTTTATCAACAAATTTATCTACTATTGCGACTGGCGTTTCAGCCAAAATACTCGAAGGCGGAACCACAATTTCAAATTGCTGATTATTTTGTTCATTTAAAGCTAAAAAGGCTTCATTTTCCCAAGCTAATAAAACATCACCAATTCCACGTTGTACAAAAGTGGTTGTTGCGCCGCGTGCGCCGGAATCTAAAATCGGAACATTTTTATATAATTTTTTAATAAAATCTTTAGCTAATTCCGGATTACCAAATTTCTTTTCTGCAAATGCCCAAGCCGCTAAATAATTATATCGCGCTCCGCCAGAAGTTTTAGGATTAGGCGTAATTACCGAAATACCCGATTTAATTAAATCACTCCAATCTTTAATTGCTTTTGGATTGCCTTTTCGTACTAAAAACACAATAGTTGAATTAAAAGGCGCGCTATTATGTGGCAATTTTTTTTGCCAATCTTTGGATAAACTTTTACCTTTTTCAGCAATTTTATCAATATCGTAAGATAACGCTAAAGTGACTACATCGGCTTCTAAACCATCAATAACAGCACGCGCTTGTTTGCCCGCACCACCATGAGATTGTTGAATATCAATGGGTTCGCCGGTTTTGTCATGCCAATATTTGCTGAAAGCTTGATTATAATCTTCATATAATTCACGAGTGGGATCGTACGAAACATTCAGAAGACTGCGACCTTCGGCAACAGCTAGGTGGGAAATAAATAACATGCTGAAAAATAAAGCAATTTTTAATTTTTGGTTCAATTTTTGGTTCATCTCAATTATCTCAAAAAGTAAGAATACATCACAAGGTATTCAGGATTAGTGATAGATTAACCAAAATTTACTCTAAATAAAAACGATATATTTAGAGAATTTTATCTAAAAATCAGATAATAAATATCGCTTCGATTGACAAGCGTGTAACAATGAGGGTTTTTCAGAAGGTAAATGATTTAAACTTTGGCGTAATTGAGAAAAAGAATAGTAACTATTAAATTCCA
>JBEEJU010000047.1:0-6640 GCA_041169045.1 Pseudomonadota bacterium | reverse complement strand
CTGATTTAAAGCCTGAAGAAATTACTTTTGCTAATGCGTGGGGTGTTTCTGATGATGTTATTTTTAATCGTACGGTAAAAGAAGCCGATTTAAATACCGAAAAACATCGACCATTCTTTTTCCAAATTATGACTACCAGTAATCATCGACCATTTACTTATCCTGAAGGAAAAATTGATATTATTTCTGGTAAAGGCGGACGACAAGGCGGAGTTAAATTTACTGATTATGCAATTCATGAATTTATTGAAAAAGCGAAAACAAAACCTTGGTTTAATGACACTTTATTTGTGTTAGTGGCTGATCATTGTGGTGGCAGTGCGCGTAAAATTGAATTGCCGATTGATATGTATCATATTCCCTTATTTATTTACGCGCCTAAATATATTCGTCCACAAATCAATCGTACTTTATCCAGTCAAATTGATGTAGCTCCTACGATTTTAAGTTTATTAAATTTTAGTTATCAAAGCTGGTTTTATGGCGAAGATATTTTAGCGATGAATCCTGAAAATGGACGGGCTTTAATTGCGAATTATCAGAAATTAGGTTTATATCAACAAAATAAATTTGCCTATTTATCTGTACAACAACAAATTGATGTAATTCTTGATCCTTTAGGAAAAGAAATTGCAGTAAAACCCGAAACAGAAAAAGAATTAGTACAAAAAACCCAAGCTTATTATCAATCCGCTGATTATTTATGGCAACATCGATTGACTCGTTATGCAATTAGCGATTCAAAAGCATCTGATTAAAAAATGATATTCAAACTTTTTATTACAAAATATTTATGTTTAATACCTTAATTAGCCCCACACAATTGTTAGAACAATTAAATTCTTCTTGGATTATTTTCGATTGTCGATTTAATTTAATTGATAAATCAATAGGTTATCAACAATATCGTTTAGCGCATTTACCCAATGCAATTTATGTGCATTTAGAGCGCGATTTATCTGCACCAATTACTCGTTTGACTGGGCGACATCCTCTACCTGATGCTAAACAGTTTGTTAAACAATTGTCAGCTTGGGGCGTAACTCAAAATCGTCAAGTAATTGTTTATGATGATAATTATGCCGCGTTTGCTGGACGGTTGTGGTGGCTATTACGCAGTTTTGGACATCAAGCTGTTGCAGTGTTGGATGGCGGATTGACTGCTTGGCAACGTTTAGCTTATCCAATCACGACGCATTTACCTAAACCGATTGCCGCTGAATTTAGTGGACAAATGAATCGAAAAACGTGGATAAATAGTTTGGAATTAGAAAACGGATTAGCGCGTCGCCAATTTAAATTAGTTGACGCGCGTACTCCGGAACGTTATCGAGGAGATTATGAGCCAATTGATCTGATCGCTGGTCATATTCCTTCGGCATTCAATCGCCCATTTCAACGTAATTTAAATGCGCAAGGATTATTTTTAGCTCCTGATAAATTAGCTAATCAATTTAATCAATTATTAAATCAAATCCCTAATCAGCAAGTGATTCATTATTGTGGTTCTGGCGTGACCGCTTGTCATAATTTATTAGCAATGGAATATGCCGGATTAAGCGGTTCAAAATTATATGTAGGGTCTTGGAGTGAGTGGATTGCAAATCGAAATCGTAAAATAGTTATTGAAAAATAATTTTGGCTAAACCCAAAATAAAAATATTAAGATTCATTTAAATTAGGATGACGATGTAACCAAGACCATAATTGATATAAACCTAAACCTCCAATTAAACTGATTGCGCCTAAAATAAATTCTTGGTGTTTAATAATTAATTGTTGAATATCGCGCATAATTTGCCAATTCAATTCTTTATAAAGTAAAAAACAACCTAATAAAAAGACAAAAACGCCGAAACTACGTTTGAGGAAATGGCTGCTGATTTTTCCAGAACCTAACGCGCCTATCATGCTGCCGCTGATTGCGCAAATGGTTACCCATAAAGTTAAACCTGTATTGATTTCAAAATGACTGGCATGACCGATTAAAGCGGCAATTGCTTGTAAAACAATAATCATCAGCGAAGTGCCAATCGCGGCGCGAATCGGTAAACCAGCGAGATAATTCAGTGCCGGAACCAGTAAAAATCCGCCGCCAACTCCGACTAAACCGGTAATCGAACCGACCAATAGACCATCAAAAATAATCGCGGCTATAGGTAAATTTTTCGGACACAAGCGTTCTCCGACTTGTCGAGTCGCGGGTTGAATCGGTTGTGGTTTTAACAGGGTGATTGATGAAGCCAACATCACTGAGGCAAAAACTACCAATAAAATTGGATCGGGAATGAAAGCAGCCATTCGCCCGCCTACAAAAGCTCCTACCATCCCAGCCATCCCAAAAACGATGCCGGTTTTCCAGCAGACTCTACCTGCTTTAGCATGAGCAATTACCGCAATTAAACTGGTGATACCGACCACGATTAAGGAGGTTAAAATCGCCGATTTTGCGGGTAAATCAGCGAAATACACCAATACAGGTACGGTTAAAATGGAGCCACCTCCGCCTAATAATCCCAGCAAAATGCCAATGAGGATAGCCAGTAGGCTTACTGAGATCATGCTTTACCCTTGTTGTATAGAAACAACACCACAAGCTTGATTTGCCGGTAAAGCTTGGTCGATATATTTAGGATAGGGCAGATTCAACGCTTGCATCATCGTGATAAATTCGGCTTCGGTTTTTCCGCCGCCCAAACGAGGATTTAATGCTTTTTCCTGCTTAATGGTAGAAACCGTTAGCCCATGATAATCATGACCCGGATACACTAAAGTATCGTCAGCTAAGGTAAATAATTGATGTTGAATACTGTGATATAAAGTTGAAGCATCACCTTGTTGAAAATCGGTTCTTCCGCAGCCATTGATTAATAAACAATCACCGGTAAACACTTGCCGATCAATTAGATAGCTTACACAACCGTTGGTGTGTCCCGGGGTGTGTAACACTCGAATAAATAAATCCCCAACTTGTAACTCTATGCCATCGGTGACTAATAAATCAGCACAACTTGCGCCTGCGTCGCGGTGAACGACACTTTTGCTGTGTAAATGTTGCCGTAACAAACCCGCAGCGGTGATATGATCCGCATGAACATGGGTTTCTAAAGTGTAAACTAAACGTAATTCTAATTGAGAAAGTAAGGTTAAATATGTCTGTAATTGACTGGCAACGGTATCAATCAGAATTGCTTTACCACTGCGTTCACAAGCCAATAAATAGCTGTAGGTGTAAGTATCCGTCTCAAAAAGTTGTTTGAAAATCATCATTGTTCCTAGAAAATTTAAATATTAGTAAATTCTGATATTCATTGTAAACGATTTATTGAGGGATACAAACCTTAAAAATAACGCGATAAACTACATTCGATAACGCAAATTCGACCAATAAGCCAAAGTTTCACGAACACATTGTAAACTCAGGCGTAATTTTCTTTTTTTAGGTTCGACTTCAATTTCATTAAGATGTTGCGCCACTTCAACAATCTCAGCCAATATTTGATCATTGTTGTCACTAATTTCTTCGGATAATAAATTCAAATCCGTTTGACTGATAAAATCTTCAACAATATGAATTTTTGCCAATGCGGTATCAAGTGGTGCATTTTCAACCCAATCTGTCCATAATTTTTGTAATCGATGTAAACATTGTTTTTGCGCATTAATAATCTCTTCAGTAGATTGCAATTCGTTATTAAATTCATTAGTGCCTGAAATCTTTAATTCTTTACCCGTATTAATAAAAATTTTATCTTCCCACATTGCCAATTTTAAATCTAAATTAAAATCAATTAACCAATCGGGTAATGCTTTATTGCTATTATGATCTAAACTCATTTTAGTGCTGTGATTAAAAGCATGTAAATGTTCAAAATTACTAATGCGATTAAAGCGTAAATTTAAATAAGTCAGATTTTTTAAATATTTGAGATGACTAATATCGGTAATTTTATTAGATCGTAAACTTAATTCAGTTAAATTCACTAAATACATTAAAAAACGTAAATCTCTAATATCGTTATAACTTAAATCGAGTTGAATTAATTGGGTTAATTCTTTGAGTGGACTGAGATCATGAATAAAATTAAAACGTAAATTTAATTGTAATAATTTACGCATATGACAGAGAGCTTCAATATTATGAATTTGATTATGTCCTAAATCTAATTGAGTTAAATGCGGTAAATTTTTGAGCGCGTCAATATTCACAATTTGATTATGGGTTAAATCTAATTGGGTTAAGCGTTTAAGATATTTTAATGGACTAATTTCAGTAATTTGATTATGCCCTAAATACAATTGATTTAAATTAAAAATTTCGCTGATAGAAGCTAAACGATTGATTTGATTAAAACGTAAATTGAGTAAATTCAAGCGTCGTAAATTTTTCAAAGGCTCTAATTCAATAATTTTATTATTGCGTAAATTTAAACGAATGAGAAAAATTAAATTTTCTAATGGCGTTAAATCGGAGATTTGATTGACTCTGAGATTTAATAATTTGAGTTTAGTTAATTTAGTGAGTGGTGTTAAATCTGAAATTTGATTTTGATCAGCTCTTAATTGAACTAAACGTATTAAATGACCTAAGGGTTCAATATTTTGAATCCGATTATAATTGATGTCTAAAACCATTAACCGCGAAAGTTCAGCTAAAGGTTGTAAATCGCTAATTTGATTGCAATTAGCGGTTAATAACCGTAATCTGGATAAATTTTTGATAGCGGATAAATTATGAATTTGATTATGATCTAAATAAAGGCAGATTAAGTAAATCAGTTCTTTTAATGGACTAATATCAATCACTTTATTATTTTCTAAATTAATTAATTTTAACCGTTTTAAATTCGCTAAAGGTTGTAAATCACAAATATGATTAAAACGCGCAGAGAATCGAGTGAGTTTAGTTAAAGAATGTAATGCCGATAAATCACTGATTTGATTATGATCTAAATATAAACGTTTGAGTTGTGAAAAATGTTCAAGCGTATCAATACGACGAATTTGATTATAATCAATACTTAATTGGGTTAATTGTCGTAAATTTTTTAATGGAGAAATATCGGTAATTTGATTGTGTCCAATATTGAGTAGCGTTAAATTTTCAAATGAAGCTAACATTCCAACATTATTTAAATTCGATCGGCGTAAATTTAAGCCAATTAATTGTTGTTTTTCATTTAAAACATAACTGCCTTGAGCAGTCCACTTCATGATATGGATAGGTTTACAGGGTTTTAATTGTATACCGATTTGTTTTTCTACAATCTTCAGAATGTCTAAATCGGACATGCCTTTTTTCCTTGCAATGACGAGCTAACGATAAAAGCGAAATGAGATAGTGATAAGTGTAGCCTAAGACAAGGGGCTGAACAGGTTATAAGAAAATAAATCTTAAGAAATAGCAAAAAACCGAATTTATTGCTCATCTTTTCTCATGAAAAGTGATGAACATTGACAAAAATGCACAATAAAATGTTGCATCAAAAATCGTTTTAATAGGAATAAAACCTTATAGTATTGTTAAATGGGTTAAAAGCCAATTTAAGTGTAAATTTAGTCAAAATAATATCTTTTATGAATATTGCTTTCAATTTTATGATGTGCATCACCACTAAACAGTTTACTAGAATTAATATTATTATTGTGAATAGTTTAATATTCGCTATTTATTTTTCGACCGCATTCACCGTCATTTTGAGTATAGTATTGTTTTTCTTTTGGCTGATTGAAAAAAAATATTCAGAATCATTAATCGAATACAAAAATAATGTTGCAACAAAATGGGCGATGATATTATTTATTTATTTGGCTATTGGAATCACTTATAGCACTATGAATTTACACAATGCAATATTCGGTTTAAGTAAATATCGAGAACTTTTATTATTATTTATTTTACCCGCTTTTTTTCGTCATGAACAACTGGTTAAACAAACTTGGCGATCAATTATTTTTTTATCCCTATTAACGATGATAGGTTCGTATGCAATTTATTTCGGATTGATAAAACCTTTTCAACCCTATGATCCAACGATTAAAAGTCGAATTACTCATAGTTTATTTATTTCTTTTTTTGCCTTTTATTGTTTACATCAAAGTTGGATTGTGACTCGACTGCGAATAGTATATCTGATTTTATTTATTATTTGTGTACATAATTTATTTTTTATAGTATCTGGACGTACTGGACAATTAAATTTTTTAGGCCTAATGTTATTATTCAGTTGGCAAAGATTATCGATAAAACAACGAATTTATGGCTTGATTGGTTTGAGTTTATTTTGCACTATTTTTATGTTATTTTCTGATCAAGCGATCCGAATTATACAAGGAATTAGCGAAGTTAAACAATTTTTTACCCTATCTGAACAAAATACAGAAACTTCAATGGGATTAAGATTGACTTATTGGCAAAATGCAATTGATATGATTAAAGATAAACCTATATTAGGACATGGAACGGGTAGTTATGTTTATCATTATTTACAGTCTAATCATTTAATGATTTCAGCTAATCCACATAATGAATATTTAATGATTATGGTGCAATTAGGCATTGTAGGATTAAGTATATTTTTAATATATTTATACACACAATATAAATATTCTTTACGATTAATAGACGAATATTGTTGGC
>JBEEJU010000046.1:0-6698 GCA_041169045.1 Pseudomonadota bacterium | reverse complement strand
ATTCGATAAATGCGATTAAAAAACCAGTTGAATTTTTTTAGTTTTAGGATAGCATTTACTCACTTTTACCTTTTACCGTGAAAGTAGCACGAGAAATTAACCGTGCTATATTTAGGAGAAGCGTTGATTTGTAGTAACATGACTTTGACTGGGTTTAAGCCAAGATACTAATATTGACGTTATTAAGGATTATTAGTTTTTTGAAATGGTTACTTTCATCTATGATTTTAGATTTGAAAATCAATAAGTTGAATAGTTTCTCTGAGGTTTGATTTTTTAAGGAAAAACAAATGAATAAATATTTACTGACTACGCTTTCCATTGCTGGGGCAATACTTTCTGGGTGTGCCTCACAGCCTACTGCCACGTTTAAACCGTTTCAAGCCGAAGATTTAAACAGTGCCGTAACTTCTGGAAGTTTACAACAAAAAACCAATCACTTTTTTGTGATTAACGATTCTTCTTCTTCAACTGATATTCCTTATACCAATAGTGGATTTACTCCTGGGGCAGAACCTAGCAAATTTAATGTTGAAAAAGAATTACTTAGCCGTTTGAATAAAACCATTCCAAATATTCCCTTAACCGCAGGTTTACGCAGTTTCGGTTTTGGTAGCTGTGTGGATATGAGTTCAACGAAACTGAATCAAGCGGTTGCCCCTTATTCTAAGTCAGCATTTGATACGGCTATCAATAGCTTAGATTGTAACAGCGGTGGTTCACCGATGTCGGAAGCGATTGAAGCAGCGAAAGCTGATTTAACCAGCACTACCGGTACTGTCGCGTTAATTATTTTGAGCGATGCTCATGAATTAAATGACTCGCCCTTGCCGGCGTTAAAAGAACTCAAAGCGCAATATGGTAAACGGTTATGCGTTTATCCAATTTGGGTGGGAAATGTTGAGGAGGCGCAAGGCCGAATCACGATGAATCAATTGGCTGATGCGGGTGGTTGTGGATTTGCCACTTCAGCGGGAGAGATTGCTTCGAGTGCCGGAATGTCAAAATATGTACAACAAGTTTTCTTTGGCAAAACTCCGGTGGTTGCGCCAATGCCAAAAGCAATTGCCGTTGTTGATGGAGATGATGATCGTGATGGTGTTAAAAATAGCAAAGATCAATGTCCGGGTACCCCATATGGTGCAACCGTTAATGCCCAAGGTTGTTGGATATTAAAAGGTATTCATTTCGATACCGCTAAATACGATATTAAAGCGCAATATTATCCTATTTTAGATAATGTGGTTAAAGTGATTCAAAATAATCCTGGGTTAAATATCGAAATTCAAGGGCATACTGATAACGTAGGTACTGCAGCTTATAACTTGAAATTATCGGATAATCGGGCAAAATCGGTGCGTGATTATTTGAAAAATAAAGTTGGAAAAGAAACCGGTTTAAGTGCTAAAGGTTATGGTTTGACTCAACCTGTTGATAGCAATGCTACTGAACAAGGGCGCGCAAACAATCGCCGAGTACAATTAAATGTACTAAAATAAAACTGTTTGTGAAACCTTCTGGCACAATGGTTATTTAAATTGAGCCTAAAAACAGAAAAAGGGGAGGAATTAACCATCCCCTTTTTTTATGTAACTTTCGTACAAAATAATTAATCAGTAATAAATAAAATGAATCTAAATACGATTAATTATTTGAGTTTAGCTAAAAATTGATATTTATAACGGTAATTAACAATGATTCCATTATTTAGTGATTGGATTAGGTGAGTCATTATGACCTTTTCTGCGCAAGTACCTATTGATGATGAGAGCAATTTAGTAGTATTAGAAGCTTTATTTAATAATATGACTAATGGTTTTGCTTTACATGAGGTCATTCGTGATGCTAAAGGAAAAATATATGATTATCGATATTTAAAAGTAAATGAAGCTTTTGAAAAAATGCTCGGTTTTTCTAAAACACAATTAATTGGTCATACGGTTAAAGAATTATTACCGCATCTTGAAACCTATTGGATAGAGAATTATGCGGAAGTGGTTAATACCGGACAATCGAAGAATTTAGAAAATTATGCACAGGATTTAAATCGATGGTTTACCGTTTATGTTTATACGCCGCAAGCAGAACAATTTGCTGTATTAGCACAAGATATTACCGAGCGTAAATTAGTCGAAGAAAAATTACAATTAGCCGCTTTAGTTTACGAAAATTGTCATGAAGCCATGATGGTGACCGATCAATATAATTCGATTATTACGGTTAATCCGGCATTTACCACTTTAACCGGTTATCGCGCTGAAGAAGTAATTGGTCAAAAAACCAATTTATTAAAATCGGGTTATCATTCTAATGAATTTTATCAAAAAATGTGGCATCAAATTAATGATTCCGGTTTTTGGAAAGGCGAAATTTGGAATCGACGAAAAAATGGCGAAATTTATGCTGAATGGTTAAGTATTAATACCATTTTTAATCTTGATCATACTGTGTATCGGCGAGTGGCTTTATTTTCGGATATTACCTATCAAAAAGAATCACAACATTTAATTTGGTTACATGCGAATTTCGATTCTTTGACCGGATTACCGAATCGTAATATGTTTCAAGATCGATTACAGCAATGTATTAAAAAAAGCCATTTTAATCATCAATCCTTAATGTTATTATTTATTGATTTAGATCGTTTTAAAGAAGTCAATGAAGCTTTAGGGTATCAAATTGGCGATGCTTTATTAAAAGAAGCGGCTAGACGTTTGCAATCTTGTATTCATGAATCTGATACTTTAGCTCGTTTAGGTGGAGATGAATTTAGTATTATTTTAACTGAATTGCAAACGCATAGAGAAGTGGAAAAAATTAGTCAAAATATTTTACAAGTGATGGCTAAACCTTTCGATTTGTATAATGATCGAGTTTATTTATCGGCGAGTATTGGAATTGCGATTTATCCAAATGATGCTACGGAAGCGACTGAATTAATTAAATGTGCCGATCAAGCGATGTATGCAGCAAAACATCAAGGACGAAATCGATATAGTTATTTCGCTCCTTTTATGCAAAAAGCCGCTAAAGTTAGAATGCGAATTGCCAATGATTTAAGAAACGCTTTAACTTATCATCAATTTCATTTATTGTATCAGCCAATTATTGAATTAACCACTGGTATTATCAGTAAAGCCGAAGTATTAATTCGGTGGCAACATCCATTACATGGCATAATTAGTCCGGATAGTTTTATTCCCATTGCCGAAAATAATGGTATGATCGTAGATATTGGCTATTGGGTTTTTCAACAAGCAGCTTTACAAGCGGCTTTATGGCGAAAAAAATATCAAACCGATTTTCAAATTAGTGTCAATAAATCTCCTATGCAATTTCAAACTGAATTGCATAATTATGTTGAATGGATTAGATACTTGCATAAATTGGGACTTCCCGGACAAAGTATTGTTTTAGAAATTACTGAAACCTTATTAATGGAGGCTAGTGAACCTTTAATTTATCAATTATTACAATTTCGTCGATCCGGAATGCAAATTTCGTTAGATGATTTTGGTACCGGTTATTCTTCTTTAGCTTATTTAAAAAAATTTGAAATCGATTATGTTAAAATTGATCAATCTTTCGTGAGGCATTTGCGCGCTAATTCCAATGATTTAGCATTATGTGAAGCAATTATTGTGATGGCGCATAAATTAGGGATTCGCGTAATTGCCGAAGGCGTTGAAACTATAGAACAGCGTGAATTATTAACCAGAGCTGGCTGTGATTATGGACAAGGGTATTTATTTTCCAAACCTGTTAATGGACAAGAATTTGAATCTTTATTAATTAACCGTCGTTTATGAATGAGTACAAGATTACAATTTTTGATTTAAATTAGCATTAATATTTTATCATTCCAACAGATTTTTAATCTGAGCTATTTGTTTTAGCTACAATTTTTTTTGAATTCAGTTTGTGTTATCCTTTGATTTAAAGAATTTTGTTATTTTTTAATTAACTTTTTCGTTTGTGGTTTATCCGAGAACTTACCATGACTCAATTTAATACGCAATCAGCAATGATTAGCCAAATCCTCTCTTCCCTCAAAGACCAACCCGGAGCATTGTTACCCATTTTACATGGTATTCAAGATGCGCTAGGGTATATTCCTCCAGAAAGTGTGGGAGAAATTGCTCAAACTTTGAATTTGTCACGAGCCGAAGTGCATGGTGTGATTAGTTTTTATCATTATTTTCGTGATACGCCGCCGGGTAAACACACGATTCATGTTTGTCGTGCTGAATCCTGTCAAGCGATGGGTAGTAAAGCTTTAGAACAATATGTTCAGCAAAAATTAGGCATTGATTATCATCAAACTACCGCTGATGGGCAATTTTCGTTAGAGCCGGTGTATTGCTTAGGAAATTGTGCTTGCTCGCCAGCGATTCAAGTAGATAAAGAAATTTACGGGCGAGTGACTAGCGATTTAGTTGATGCGATTGTTAATGAATTAGGAGAATAGGAATGAGTATTAAGGTTTATATTTCCGCAGATTCTAGCGCAGTATCCTTAGGAGCTAATCGAGTGGCTAATACCTTGGCTACGGAAGCCGCTAGACGCGACATTGAGATTCAATTAATTCGTAATGGTTCGCGCGGAATGTATTGGTTAGAGCCATTGGTTGAGGTTGAAGTCAATGGACAGCGTTTAGGATATGGCGCAGTACAACCGACTGATATTGAAGCATTATTTGATGCAGATTGGTTGAATGGTGGTCAACATCCGCTATTTTTAGGCGATGTGACAGAAATTCCTTATTTTAAACGGCAACAACGTTTAACTTTTGCCCGAGTTGGCATAACCGATCCGATCAGTTTAGAGGATTATCTGGCAAATGAGGGTTATCAAGGTTTGAAAAATGCTCTGGCGATGACTTCAGCGGAAATTGTTAAACAAGTTACAGATTCTGGATTGCGCGGGCGAGGCGGGGCTGCATTTCCTACTGGAATTAAATGGAATACCGTTTTAAATACCGCTTCAGAGCAGAAATATATTATTTGCAATGCTGATGAAGGTGATTCAGGGACTTTTTCTGATCGAATGATTATGGAAGGTGATCCGTTTGTTTTGATCGAAGGCATGACGATTGCCGGTATTGCGGTCGGAGCAACTCAGGGATACATTTATTTGCGAGTGGAATATCCATATGCGCATCAAGCTTTGAAAGCCGCGATTGCTAAAGCTTACGCCGCTGATTATTTAGGTGAGAATATTCAAGGTAGCGGTAAAACTTTTCATTTAGAAGTGCGTTTAGGTGCCGGTGCATATGTTTGTGGGGAAGAAACGGCATTAATGGAAAGTTTAGAGGGTAAACGTGGAATGGTGCGATTTAAACCGCCTTTACCGGCAATCAGTGGCTTATTCGGCAAACCAACCGTAGTAAATAATGTCATTTCTTTAGCATCGGTGCCGATTATTTTAGATAAAGGTGGAAATTATTATCGTGATTTCGGTATGGGACGTTCGCGCGGTACATTACCTTTGCAATTAGCTGGTAATTTAAAGCAAACTGGTTTAGTCGAAGTCGCTTTTGGTTTAACCCTAAGAGAATTACTTTATGATTTTGGTGGCGGCTCCGCTTCTGGAAAACCGATTAAAGCGGTACAAGTAGGTGGCCCGTTAGGGGCATTTGTACCTGAATCACAATTTGATACACCGCTAGATTATGAAGCTTTTGCAGCAAACTGGACAGTACTCGGTCACGGCGGCGTTGTTGCATTTGATGACACCGTGAATATGGCAGAAATGGCGCGTTATGCAATGGAATTTTGCGCTGAAGAATCCTGTGGTAAATGCACACCGTGTCGAATTGGCTCGACGCGTGGTTATGAAGTGATTGATGACATTATTAATAATGTCAATCGAGATAAAAATACAACTTTATTACGTTCGTTATGCGACACGATGTTAAATGGTTCATTGTGTGCGTTAGGCGGAATGACTCCTTATCCAGTATTAAGTGCGTTAAATCATTTTCCTGAAGATTTTAACGCTTAATTTATATAGCCTGTTAAATTGATTTAGCAGGCTATTTTTAATTCAAAATGCTTTATAGTAATTTTAATTCAAAATGCACTGTCCAGACTGTTATTCTAAATCAAATTGTTAAAAACCGCTTACAACCTAAAAATAATGGCTCTATATGGGTTTCAAGGTATTACCAACCAAAGTTTCCAAAAGCGAAGCGGGCAGGCGTTTACCGCGTTTTTTCACGTTGTAAACAAACTCAAAAAAGCTCAGATACAGCGGTAGATTTTATAAACTAATAATTGAAAAGTCCCCCTTTACAAAGGGGGAAGTTGAATAGTTACGTTTATTCTAATTTAGCTTGTTGATGCTGCTGCTCGGCTTTTTTCAAAACATCGGTATTTAACGATTCGACTGGCAAGATATTTTTAACGGTATGCTTAATACGTTACCTGTTGAATCGTTAAATCAAAATGTATTGAAAAAAGCGCAACAACATAGTGAACAATTAAAATTGGATTAATTAAAAATGAAAAATAAAATTTATTACGGCGACAATTTAGATGTTTTACGAAAATATATTAAAGATGAAACGGTGGATTTATGTTATATCGATCCGCCTTTTAATTCTAAGCGAAATTATAATCAAATTTACAATAATGTCGGTAAAGAAGATAAAGCCCAAGCCCAAGCATTTATGGATACTTGGGAATGGGATAAATACG
>JBEEJU010000045.1:0-4000 GCA_041169045.1 Pseudomonadota bacterium | reverse complement strand
CCGGATTACTTTAAGAAAATGACGAAAAATAAACCTAAATTAAAAAACAATCACTCTTGAAAGGGCTAAAAATGAATTTGTCTATTTTACCCAATATTTATGTCAACGATTAATATAACTTCACCTTTATTAACCATTAAAGGTTTAACAGTCGCTTTTACTCGCACTATTATTATCGATAACATCGATCTACTGATTTATCCTCATGAAACGTTTGCATTGGTTGGCGAATCAGGCTCGGGCAAATCCCTAACGGCATTATCTGTTTTACGATTGTTACCGCCGCAAGCTCGTTTAGATGCCGAAAGTATTAGTTTACAACAACAAGAATTGTTGTCTTTATCAGAAAGCGAATTTTGTCGCTGGCGCGGAAAGCGAATTTCCCTGATTTTTCAAGATCATATGTCTTCGTTAAATCCAGTGCTAACTATTGGCGAACAAATTGCTGAAGTGTTGCGAATTCATTTTCGGTTAAATCGGCGACAAATTCGCCAGCGCGTTTTGGAATTATTGTCACAAGTGGAAATTCCTCAACCTAATCAACGCATAACCGCTTATCCGCACCAACTTTCGGGGGGACAACGACAACGGGTAATGATTGCGATTGCATTAGCTGCGCAACCTGATTTACTGATTGCCGACGAACCCACCACCGCGTTGGATGTCACGATTCAAGCGCAAATTCTACAGTTATTACGCCGATTACAACAACAAACCGGAATGGCTTTATGGTTAATTAGCCATGATTTAGCTTTAGTATCCACAATAGCAGATCGGGTCGCTGTGATGCAAAAAGGCAAAATTGTTGAAGTCAATCAAACAGCCGCTTTATTTTCATCTCCGCAACATCCTTATACGCAAAAATTATTGGCTGCCTTACCTTCATTTGCCAATGCGCGACAAGTTGAGCAAAGCTCTGCCTCTATCTTGTTGCAAGTTAAAGATTTTAAAGTTTATTATCCGATTCGTCAGGGAATATTTAAACGGATTGTGGATTATGTGCGAGCGGTCGATAACATCCATTTTACAGTCTCCCGCGGACGTACCTTAGCTATTGTGGGAGAGTCTGGTTGTGGAAAAACCACTTTAGGTAAAGCGTTATTGAATCTACTTCCCATTCAACAAGGAGAGGTTTGGCTAGATCAGGTGTTGCTCACCGCTTTAAGTGGTGAAGCTCTACGGCGACAACGTGCGGCAATTCAAATGATTTTTCAAGACCCATTTTCAGCAATGAATCCACGCATGTTAGTGGGAGATATTATGATTGAAGGTCTCAAGGCTTTACAGCCTTCGATCACAAAAGCAGAGACTCAGGCGATAATTATTCAATTATTACAACAAGTTGATTTACCACTTGAAGCGGCACTGCGTTATCCGCATGAATTTTCTGGCGGACAACGTCAACGAATTTGTATCGCCAGAGCTTTAGCGGTCAAACCCAAACTGATTGTGTGTGACGAACCAACCAGTGCATTAGATGTTTCGGTTCAGGCGCAAATTATTCGCTTATTAAAACAATTACAGCAACAGCAAGGTTTAAGTTATCTATTCATCAGTCATGACCTAGCGGTTGTTGCTGAAATTGCTGATGAAATTGCGGTAATGTATCAAGGAAAAATCGTCGAACAACAACCCACTGTGCAACTACTCACCGCACCACAACATCCTTATACGCAAAAATTATTGGCGGCAGTGCCAAAATTAAACATCTAAATTTCCTGAATATAACGGTAGAAATATAGTTCTCTACCGTTATAATTTCGAGTTAGGTATCCGCTCTAAAACTATCCGTCGTTGGCGGAATATGCAAAATACTCCCTACAATCAACGGTTTATTTTGTAAACGATTGATTTCTACCAGACTGCGCACAGAAATATCGTGTTGTTTGGCAATACTGTTTAAATCTTCACCCACTTTAATGGTATGCTCAATCCATTTTATACGTTCGTCAGGAGCTAATTTAGCCAATTTACGTCTGAAAGTTGCAGCATGTTTAATTTTAATTAACAAACGATAATTGCCTTCGGGAGAAATCGTGCGTTTAAATCCGGGATTGAGACTGGCAAATTCATCCCAAGACATGTCCGCCATTTCGGCGGCTTTGGATAAATCTAACGGTGCATCTATATTCACCGCTTTTAAAAAAGGCTGATTCGGAATATTTTTTAAAGGCAAATTATATTCTTCAGCATGAGCAAATAATTTAGCAACGGCTAACAATTTTGGCACATATTCCATTGTTTCGCGCGGTAAATTGAGTGACCAATAATTCGTATCCAATGAACGTTCAGCATTACGACGAACCGCTCGTTGCACATTTCCCACGCCCCAATTGTAAGAAGCTAACGTTAATAACCAATTGCCATCTAATTGTCGATTAAGTTGTTTTAAATAACTGGTCGCGGCTTCGGTCGAAGCATATACGTCTTTGCGACCGTCATACCACCAATCTTGACGCAAGCCAAAAGAGTTACCCGTAGCCGGAATAAATTGCCACAATCCTACTGCGTCCATAGGCGAACGCGCACCGACTTGGAAACTGCTTTCTATAATGGGTAACAACGCCAATTCCCCGGGAATCTTTTTAGATTCAATTTCTTGTAAAATTAAATATAAAAAGGGTTCTGCGCGTTTTTGAATAGCAAGCAAATGATTAGGATGTTTTAAAAAATTTTGGAGTTCTTGTTCAACTCTAGGATTATCCACTTCTGGCAACGCATACAATGAAAATAATCGTTTCCATAATGAATTTGCATTTAGGTGCGATTTTGATTTGCTGGCATTGCTTTTAGTCTCTTCATCCTTGGCTTCTTTAGCTTCTTCCTTTTTTGCTGCTTCATAACTTGCAGCTGAAGCTTCATCAACCGATTTCGCCGCCGCATCAGCAGCAATATTTTCTGCCGCAGCTTTGGCAACCGTATTTTTAGCCGCCGTTTTTGCTAACACAGCTGCCGGAATGATTTTTTTAGTTTCAGGCACTAACTCGGTTTTCAATGGAGCCTCATGAATGGCTTTAATTGCCGCTGCTAAAGCCACATCATTACTGTCTTCGGCAGTATTAACCGCAGTTATTGTCTGAGGTGGAGTAGTAGTGTCAACCTGATCAACCTGAGCAACAGGCAGAGATTCTATGGTCTCGTCGTTATTAATCTCATTAACCTCAGCCGTGCTAATGGGCGAAATATTTAAGTTGGTTTCATTCTGTGCAACTTCATCGGCTGACACCACCACTGGATTTGGATTTTCAGCAGTATCATTAATGACCAAGTGATTGGTTGGTTGCTGCGAACAGCCGGTGGCGGTCAATGCAGTCAAAATACAAAGATAACCTAATGACCTGTTAAAATGAGTTCGTATCATAATCAACCTAATTCAATAGTTACAGTAAAATAGGATTGTAACACGATGATAATTGATTTTAATAGTATTTTAATGGTAAATCGGCAGTGATGTATGAAACGAAAATTCTTATTTAACTGTTATCAATCGCTGCGAGGCAAGCGATTACAAGCTTTTGAAGTTGATTATTTAAGGCACGCAATTACCGTAGGTTGTCAACAAACTATTTTGCAAATAGGCGCGCTAGGTTGGGAAAATCAGTTTATTGATTGCTCGTTATATCAAAAATTTTTTTTACTGGATCGTTACGCAGAAGGCGATGAACAAATTACAAAAATTCAAGCTAGAGCCTTTAATTTACCGCTTCAAACCAACAGTATTGATTTAGTTATTCTGCCGCATTTATTAGAATTTGATGCAAAACGTTTTCAAACCATGCGCGAAATTGAGCGGATTTTAAAACCCGAAGGCGATTTAATTATTTTAAATTTCAATCCTTGGAGTTTATGGTTAAGACATCAATATTTTAAAGATAAACAATCCGCAAATTCTTGGCATGGACATTTTATTAGTCGTTCACGATTATTAGATTGGTTAAAATTGTTAAATTTTGATATTAAAAATACCGCTGAATTTAATAATGAAGGTTATCAATTAAGT
>JBEEJU010000044.1:0-4323 GCA_041169045.1 Pseudomonadota bacterium | reverse complement strand
AAACCACTTACGAAACCACGACTAGTTATCAAGATCAATTAAAAATTCGCGCTGATATTACGCCAGAAATTGCTGGTAAAATTGCTTGGCTAATTACCACTCAAGCCGAAACAGCTATTTCTAAAAATCAACAAGCCGGATTACAAATGGCAATTTGGAAACAAATTTATGCTTCAAGATTTGTATTGGGCGATAGTTTAACCGGTGAATTACGCAATTATTATAATAATTATTTAAATGCAGTTAATGGACAATCAGCATCTGTCAATAGTGTTTTATGGTTAGACCCGCAAGATAATAATCAGCATTATCAACAGCAAGTGGCTTGGAGTCATCATTTGAATTTAACCACACCTATTCCGGCGGCTATTTGGTTATTTATATCGGCAATTAGCGGAATATTTGGCTTAATTTCTAGACGTAAATCATAAAACTTTTTTATAGCCTATTTATTTGATTATGTTAGCCATTGGAAAATTGAATTTATTAACTATTTCGCGTTGTGTAGGCGATATTTATTTAACGATTGCGGATGACCCAGAAATTGAAATTCGTTTACCCGCGATTGAAGCTCCAGCAACTTATGCGATTGGTGATCAATTACCCGTTTTTGTTTATCAAGATTCGCATAATCAATTAGTCGCAACCTTGCAAAAACCCTTTGCACAAGTTGATGAAATTGCTTATTTAAAAGTCGTTGATTTATCTTCGCAAGGGGCTTTTTTAGAGTGGGGTTTAGCTAAAGATTTATTCGTACCATTGAGTGAACAACGTCAAAAACTCAAAATAGGTCGCTGGTATTTCGTTAAATTATTTTTGGATCAGCAACAGCGAATTGCTGCAACTGCTAAATTTGAACGATTTATTATATCGCAAGCGTTTTATTTTGAAATAGGGGAAAAAGTTACGGCGATTATTACTGAAAAAACTGATTTAGGTTTTAAAGCAATTATTAATCACCAATATTGGGGCATGTTTTATAATGAAGATGTGTTTAATTCCTTAAAAATAGGACAAACCATTACGGCGTATATTAAAAATATACGCCCTGATTATAAAATTGATTTAAGTTTACATCCTTTGGGATATGTCAAAATTGATGGCATGAGTGCAATGATTTTAGAATATTTACATCATCATCAAGGACAATTGGCTTTAGGCGATAAAAGCTCTCCCGAAACCATTTATGCCACTTTAGGAATCAGTAAAAAAGCTTTTAAACAAGCCATTGGTGCTTTATTTAAACAGAAATTCATTCAATTAAGCGATCATTCGATTCAATTATTAAAAAAATAATTATCCAATTAAACCGTTATATTTTCATAAAATAATGTACCCAAGCATAATCATTTTCATTCCAAGTCATATTAGGGTGCATTCTTAAAATCATGGTTTGATAAGCTGCTAAATTTGGATAACCTTCAGCTTGAGCATCCATTTCTGTCATATCGCCTAAGCGTTGCTGAATTAATTGTGTGATTTTAAAAGAAATTCCTTGTAATTCAAAAATCTCATTCGGATAAGCATAAATGCCATTTCGACGTTGTTGGGTTTTTCGACCGGCTAAAGCCGCTTCAATCAATTTAGGATGACGAATTAAATTTTCAATTACGCAAGTTTTTGCTGGATATTCATTCATTGTTAGGCTCTAAAGGTTAAAATAATCGCTCATCATTTTAACCAAATTTTAAAATTTTTTTAAGTTTTTATCTAAAATGTCAGCAAATTCAATTTCTAAAAGCATTATTTATCGTGAACCAGTGACTGTTGATAAAAGTTTATCGAATTTACCGCTCTTATTACAACGCATTTTTGCAACACGCGGCATTCAAAAACTTGAAGAATTAGACCTACATTTATCACAATTATCGCCACCGACAACCTTATTTGGTATTGAATCAATAGTTGAGTTATTAATAGAAAGTATTGAAACCGCAGCCAAAATCATTATTGTCGCCGATTATGATGCGGATGGTGCGACAGCTTGTGCAATAGCGATGCGCGGTTTAACTTTATTAGGGGCAAAAAATCTTGATTTTATGGTACCTAACCGTTTTGAACATGATTATGGATTAACGCCAGAATTAGTATTGCTTATTAAAAAAACTTTTCCTGCAGTAGCCGTTATTATTACTGTCGATAATGGTATTTCTAGTGTCGAAGGCGTAGAAATGGCGAATCAATTGGGAATTAAAGTTGGAATTACTGATCATCACGCGCCGCCATCGCAATTACCCGCTGCAACCGCGATTGTTAATCCAAAATTAATTAATAATACCCATAAACTTAGCCATTTAGCCGGTTGTGGCGTGATGTTTTATGTATTATGGGCAATACGTCATAGCTTAATCAATATCGGACGTTTTTCCGCTGATTCCGCGCCTAATTTAGCCGTTTTATTAGATTATGTCGCTTTGGGAACGATTGCCGATGTGGTGGTTTTAGATCAAACTAATCGAATTTTAGTACAACAAGGATTAGCGCGAATTCGCGCGGGTCAAGCTCATTATGGAATTCAAGCATTAATTCAATTAGCCGCGCGTGAAATGCGTCAATTAACCAGTAGCGATTTAGGATTTAGTATCGCTCCGCGATTAAATGCCGCCGGTAGAATGAGCGATATGTCATTAGGAATTCGTTGTTTATTAGCGGATGATATAACAACGGCATTAGCATTAGCTCAACAATTAGAACAATTCAATCAGCAACGTAAAACCTGTGAAGCCCAAATGAAACAACAGGCAATTCGTTTAATTGATCATATCGAAAGAATAGATACGCATCCTTTATTATCAGGCATTTGTTTATATGATAAAGAATGGCATTCAGGAATTATTGGCATTTTAGCAGCTCGATTAAAAGAACGTTGTCAACGTCCCGTGATTGCGTTTGCAGCGGCTAAAGGTGAGGAAATTCGTGGTTCAGCGCGATCAATTCAAGGCATTCATATTCGGGATGTATTGAGTGAAATAGCGACCGCTTATCCGAAATTATTAAAACAATTTGGCGGTCATGCAATGGCAGGAGGATTAACTTTAAAATTATCCGATTTGCCTAGTTTTACTTTGATATTTAATCAAATAATTCACGATAAATTAATGACATTAGACCCTGTACAAACAATAGTTTGTGATGGACAATTATCCAGCACTGAATTAATTATTGACACGGCGCATTTAATTAAATATGCCAGTGTTTGGGGACATGGATTTCCTGAGCCTTTATTTCATAATACTTTTAGCGTAATCCAGTGTCGAATTTTAGCGCAACAACATGTAAAATGGGTATTAAAATTAACGAATACATCTGTACTAATTGACGCTATTGCTTTTTTTGTCGATCAGCCTAATAATTGGCTAACTGTATCAACAATTGAAGCCATTTATCGTTTAGATATTAATTATTATCGCGGTCAAAACCAATTACAATTACAATTGATACATTTTTTTGCAGTTACTCATTAAATTTTTTAATTATGGAAAATATTTCTCAACACTCTTTAGCGGTTTTTTTAGAAACCTTAGCCAGTAAATCAGCAACCCCGGGCGGTGGAAGTGTGGCGGCATTAATGGGAGCGCAAGCTGCGGCTTTAATTAGTATGGTTTGTCAATTAACGATAGGTAAAGCGCAATATATTGCCGTTGAATCTCAAATGCAACAATTATTAAATGCCGCTGAACAATTGCGCACACAATTAACCGCGATGATTCAAGCGGATATTGACGTTTTTAATCAGGTAATGGCAAGTTATCAATTACCTAAAAATAATGAAATGGAACAATTACAACGTAGTCTTGCGATTCAAAATGCGTTAACCGCGGCAACTGAAATTCCTTTAGAATGTGCTGCGTTATGTTTACAAGCTATGCAATTCAGTGCAATAGCCGCTGAATTAGGTAATCGATCCGTAATTAGTGATGCCGGAGTGGCGGTAATGGCTGCATATTCTGGATTAAAAAGTGCCGCATTAAATGTAACGGTTAATGCGAATAGCTTAACAGATCGAAATTTAGCCGAAGCAAAAATGGATCAATTAAATCAATTATTAAATGAAGCTGAATCTTTACGGATAAATATTTATCAAACTGTACAAATTAAATTGTAAGATTTGTAAAATATAAACCGATTAAAAAACCTAGTTAATAGTCACAATTTTCTAGGTTTTTTTTAATGGAACTTTTTAAAAAATTACAAGCCTAATTTTTTTAATCGATAACGTAAAGAACGAAAACTTACGCCTAATTGACGCGCTGTTGCCGCTAAATTCCATTGATGTTTTTCCAATACACTGTAAATCGCTTGTTTCTCAATTTCATTTAAATA
>JBEEJU010000043.1:0-2725 GCA_041169045.1 Pseudomonadota bacterium | reverse complement strand
ACCGTGTTATCCGATGTTTTTTCTATCACCGTTACAGACCCTTTGCACTCAGACAATAGAGTTGTTTATTTGAATGAAAATTAAGGTGGACGCGATTTTAATATCAATAAGTTGCGCGAATAAATTCGCATCTACTGATAGTGAGTAAGCAGTATTTTTGTTGTGGGAAATACAGCTAAGGTTTTATGTGGCGCGGATTCAGGATGAAACGTTTAGTTTAGAGTCGCCTAGCGGGTTTCAAGCGAAGTGTTTTTGAGGTTTTGTGTAAGGCATTTGTGCGATTACGCACTTTAACAACTTTTAAAGTCAAATAAGGTAATGCAATTATGCAGAAATTAAAATCTCTTGAAATATGTGCAGGTGCAGGCGGTCAAGCTCTTGGTCTTGAAGAAGCAGGGTTTGAACATCTTGCTTTAGTCGAAATAGAGCCTTTAGCCTGTCAAACACTGAGAACAAATAGACCGCAATGGAATGTTATTCAAGGCGATTTAAGAGGCTTTGATGCTTCCATTTATAAAGGACAAGTTGATTTATTAGCCGGTGGTGTTCCTTGTCCGCCTTTTTCTATTGCCGGAAAACAGCTTGGACAGCTTGACGATAGAGATTTATTTCCAGAAGCCATTAGATTGATTAAAGAATGCCACCCTAAAGCGGTTTTATTAGAAAATGTGCGAGGCTTGCTCGACCCAAAATTTGAAAAATACCGGCTGGAAATTATTAATGAATTGGAAAACTTAGGCTATAAAACTGATTGGCAATTGTTAAATGCTTCGGATTATGGAGTTTCACAATTAAGACCGAGGGCTATTTTGGTGGCTTTAAAACCTTCTTATTTTCAGTTTTTTAATTGGCCTGAAAAACAAAAACGCAAACCTAAATCAGTGGGGGATTTATTATTTGAGGAAATGGCGCAGTCCGGTTGGGAATTTGTTGAAGAATGGAGGGAACGGGCTAATAAAATCGCGCCAACATTAGTCGGTGGTTCAAAAAAACATGGCGGAGCGGACTTAGGGCCTACACGGGCAAGAAAAGCTTGGGCTGAATTGGCAGTTGACGGAGGTGGATTAGCCAATTCACCGCCTGGTTATGGATTTAAAGGCGAGCCGCGTTTGACTTTGAATATGGTTGCTTTAATTCAAGGTTTTCCTAAAGAATGGAAATTTGTCGGTAAAAAAACCCCCGCGTACAGACAAGTCGGCAACGCATTTCCGCCGCCTGCTGCTAAAGCTGTTGGTAAATCAATTGTAAAGGCGTTAAAAAATGGTCAATAAACCGCCGAAAGGACAAGGTTCAAGGGCTAAATTACGACAATTTTTCATCAAGGACAAGGTTCAAGAGCTAAATTACGACAATTTTTCATCGAAAATGTCGGTAAAATAGTGGATTCTGATACTTTAAGAGAGATTGCAGGGACAAGCGAATGGGCAAGGCGTGTGAGGGAGCTTAGAAATGAAGAAGGCTTTAATATCGTCACGCATAATGACAGAAGCGATTTGACCGTAGGACAATATTTATTGCTTGATTTAAAACCGTTTCCGGCATTTGAGCGTGCGATTTCTAAGGAAACCAGAGCGTTTGTTTTGGACAGAAACGTCTTTACCTGTCAGATGTGCGGTGCGGCGGCAGGAGAACCTCATCCTTACGATAACTGCAGAAAAACCAGACTGCATATTGGACATATCATTGATAAATCAATGGGTGGTACGGATGACGCTAACAATTTAAGAACTATTTGTTCTGTTTGTAATGAAGGTGCATCTAATTTAACTTTAAATCGACCTGATACGATTAAACTGATAGCGCAGGTAAGACGCGCCCCCCGCCAAAGACCAGCTTGATGTTTTGAAATGGTTAATCCAGAAGTGTCCTTTACAGGCCAAAGAATTAACAAATAATTAAATTAATTTGTAGGTGCAATAGTAAAACGTATTGCGCCGCTGGATGAAGGTGTTGGAGTCGGGGTTTTATGTGGCGCGGATTCAGGATGAAACGTTTAGTTTGGAGTCGCCTAATGAGTTTCAAGCGAAGTGTTTTTGAGGTTTTGCGAAAGTTTTTAAGCTGTTTTGTTTTGCTCGGCAGTTATTTATAAAAACAAATTGTTAAAATAAATGGCACAAATTATAACCGTGTTAAATTAAAATTAATTAACTGGAATAAAAAATAATGCAGTATTACGAAATTTCATCACAAATGGAAAGTGAAAACTACATACTAAAGGAAAACGATACGTTATTAGAACTAAGGAATTTACCATCAAATACATTTAAACTTATTGTTTCTTCTCCCCCTTATAACATAGGAAAATCATACGAAAATCAAACTACTCTTGAAAACTATTTAAATTGGCAACGTGAAATAATTGAAGAGCTTTTTAGAATAGTAACTGAGGATGGTAGCGTTGTTTGGCAAGTTGGAAACTTTGTAAATAATGGTGAAATATATCCATTGGATATTTATTTTTACCCATTATTTAAATCAATTGGAATGCAATTACGGAATAGAATAGTTTGGCATTTTGGACATGGGCTTCATGCGTCAAATAGATTTTCAGGTAGATATGAAGTTTTACTTTGGTTTACAAAATCGAAAGATTATACATTCAATCTTGATGCTGTTCGTGTTCCTTCAAAATATCCAGGTAAACTGCATTTTAAAGGAAAGAAAATAGGTCAACCAAGTGGTAATCCACTTGGGAAAAATCCATCAGACTATTGGACATTACTTT
>JBEEJU010000042.1:0-3018 GCA_041169045.1 Pseudomonadota bacterium | reverse complement strand
TGAATTAGCCCGTTTAGCAGCCACTAAACCTTTAGAAGTTATTGAAGGCCCACTAATGGATGGAATGAATGTTGTTGGTGATTTATTTGGCGCGGGAAAAATGTTTTTACCCCAAGTGGTTAAATCAGCGCGAGTGATGAAAAAAGCAGTGGCTTATTTAATGCCATTTATGCAATTAGATGTTGAAAATAGCCAGCAATATCAGGGTAAAATTTTAATGGCAACGGTTAAAGGCGATGTTCATGATATTGGTAAAAATATTGTTGGGGTTGTTTTGCAATGCAATAATTATCAAGTGATTGATTTGGGCGTAATGGTGCCGGCAGATATTATTTTGAAAACCGCAAAAGAACAACAAGTTAATATTATTGGTTTAAGTGGTTTAATTACGCCCTCTTTAGATGAAATGGTGCATATTGCTAAAGAAATGCAACGTCAAGGATTTAGCATTCCTTTAATGATTGGTGGCGCGACCACTTCTAGGGCGCATACCGCTGTTAAAATTGAACCGCATTATCAAGGAATTACGGTTTATGTTCCTGATGCGTCCAGAGCGGTTGGGGTTGCTAGTCAATTATTAAGTCAGGATTTAGTGACCGACTTTGCACAAAAATTGCGCCGAGAATATGCCCAAGTGCGTGAACATCATAAGGGACGAAAAGCTCAAACGCCACAACACAGTTTTGCGGTGGCACAACAACATAAATGGCAATGGACCGCAGAAATTTTACCGGTTAAACCGCAGTTTTTAGGGGTACAAGTGATAACTGGTTCTTTATCAGTATTAGCACAATTTATTGATTGGACACCCTTTTTTCAGACTTGGGAGTTGTCTGGACGTTATCCGGCAATTTTACAAGATGAAATCGTCGGAGAAGTGGCACAAAAATTGTTTGCTGATGCTCAACAGATGTTATCTACAATCATTGAAGAAGAATGGTTAACTGCAAAAGCGGTATTCGGATTATTTCCAGCTCAAAGTCGTCATGAAGATATTTTGTTATATGATTTAAATCAGCCGGATAAAATTATTATGGTTTTATCGCATTTACGTCAACAAAATATTAAAGCTCCGGGGCGGGCTAATTATTGTTTAGCTGATTTTATTGCACCGGTAAATAGCGATTATATGGATTATTTGGGTGCATTTGCAGTAACGACTGGAATTGGCATTGAAATTAAATTACAACAATTTGCTGAACAGCATGATGATTATAGTGCAATTATGTTAAAAGCTTTAGCCGATCGTTTAGCAGAAGCATTTGCGGAATATTTACATCAGCAAATCCGTATTCATTATTGGGGCTATGCTAAAAATGAAACCTATACCAATCAGGGCTTAATTGAGGAAAGCTATCAGGGAATTCGACCCGCCCCGGGCTATCCAGCTTGTCCAGATCATAGTGAAAAAATTAAATTATTTGAATTATTACAAGTTACTCAATCAATAGGAATTGAATTAACCGAAAGTTTTGCAATGTATCCAGCCGCTTCAGTGAGTGGATGGTATTTTGCTCATCCACAAGCGCAATATTTTAATGTTGGTAAAATACGTCAAGATCAGTTGCAAGATTATGCAGAAAGAAAACAACACTCTTTGGATACAGTGACTCGCTGGTTATCATCACATTTAACAGAATAAAAATGAAACGTTTATTAAGTTTTATCGAATTTGGTTTAGAAAGATCAATGTATGCCAGTCGTTGGTTTATGGCACCAGTTTATTTAGGCATGAGCCTGACCTTATTAGCCATAGGAGTTAAATTTTTTCAGGAATTAAGCTCAATAATCGTTAGGATTATTGTAATGAAAGAAGCAGAATTGGTTTTAAGAATTTTAGATTTAATAGATTTAACTTTGGTGGGAAGTTTAGTTGTGATGGTGATGTTTAGTGGCTATGAAAATTTTGTTTCACAATTAGATATTACCGAAGAAACAGAACGTTTAGGATGGTTAGGTACACACGATTATAATTCATTAAAAATGAAAGTCGCCACTTCAATTGTGGCGATCTCATCAATTCATTTATTGAAAATATTTATGAATGTTGATCAAATCGCCAATGATAAAGTGGTTCTCTATATTACGATTCACATGATATTTGTGATTTCGGCTTTACTATTAGCTTATTTAGGTCGAATAGAAAAGCATTAATTAAGATTGTTTAGTATTTTCCTAGCGGTTTTTGTGAAGCCTCTACTTTTTTTCTAGGTCTATCTTTTTTTTTAGAAACAGATTCAACTTTAGAAATATTTAATGCCTGACCTGCAATTCTGACTTTTTTTAATTCTTGAATTAAATCTTTGGGCATTCCAGCGGGTAATTCTACCGTACTATATTCTTCCTCGATTCTAATTCGCGCAATATGGTCGCCGTCAATTCCCGTTTCATTAGCAATCGCGCCAACAATATTACCCGGTTTAACACCGTGACGATTTCCTACCTCAATACGAAATAACTCCATTTCAATATCGGTGGTATAACGTGATCTGGAGGGACGTTCTTTAGCGGGTTTTTCTTCAAATGAATCGTCTCGTCGACGTTCACGTTTAGATTTGCTATCTTCACGTTCTTTTCGATCTTTAATGACTTTAGGCGGATGTTTTAATAATAAAGGTACATCACCTTGTAATAATTTAGCTAATGCAGCGGCGATTTCAATCGCAGGAATATCATGTTCTTGTTCATATTGCTCAATTAATTGGCTATAAAAACTCAATTCTTCAGTAGCTAATGTATCGCTAATTCGTTGTTTAAATCGACTGATTCGATTATTGTTAATTAATTCAGTTGAAGGCAATTGCATTTCTTCAACTTTTTGTTTAGTGGCAATTTCGATATTGTTTAATAAACGTTTTTCACGCGGTGAAACGAATAAAATAGCATCTCCAGTACGACCGGCGCGTCCAGTACGTCCAATTCGGTGAATATAACTTTCGGTATCATATGGAATATCGAAGTTAATCACATGGCTAATTCGATCAACATCCAATCCTCTAGCGGCAACATCGGTAGCAA
>JBEEJU010000041.1:0-7374 GCA_041169045.1 Pseudomonadota bacterium | reverse complement strand
TTAGCGAACTCAAATAAAGGGAGCCACCCACGGTAGGGGTAAATCCATCAGGTATGCTCGTTAGCGAACTCAAATAAAGGGAGCCACCCACGGTAGGGGTAAATCCATCAGGTATGCTCGTTAGCGACCTCAAATCAAGGTATCCTTGTATTTTTTCTTTACCTAAGAACTGTTGTTCGGTAATTTCATACTTTTTTAAAAAATCTTCTTTTTTCATAACTTTTTAAACCAGTTATCCTATACACTGGCAGGTTCTATTTTTCCAAATTTTAATATTTTCTCAGCCCAAAACTCATTATAAGTGTTTGAGCAATCTAATTGAATTAATTGTGTTTTTTTAAGCGGTATTGAATAAACCATTAAAAAAGCCTTTTTAACACCGGCTAATTTGCAGTAGTTCCATAATTGGTTTTCGTAACCCATGTACTTTATCAAAGACTTTATATCTTTTGATTTAGTTACCTTTAAATCTATTGCAGCGTTCTTTGGTAGCAGAAAATCTAAACGACCTTTAACAGGCATAGTAAAACGATTATACTCCGCCTTACCCATGTAGTTAACTTGCTTTTCAAAAGCATCTATTAAACTACCATAGTTAGCTTTAATTGCGCCGGCAATATCTCTGCAATATGGATATAGTTCATCGCTCATGTTAACAGGTTCACCGGTAATTATCGCATCCACTATTTTACCAATTCTTACATTTTCAGTTACATTAAATTCAGGTAATATTCCATTTATTTCCTGTTTTAAATAAGAATGGGAATAACCAGGAGCTTTTAAATAAGCTCCGAAGTCATCCGATTGGTAACGAGTAATTTCGCTGTAATTTATCATAGTTTTGAAACCTCTTTAAAATTAATACCAGTCGCTGTAAAATTATTATCTTCTGATTTTAATTTAGCTAATGCGTTTCCGGCTTGTACCGCAGAAAATGTAAACCATTTTGTAATGCGTAACTTTTCTAAGCATTTTGATTTATTTGCTGCAAAAGCAGCCATTATTAAAAGTACCGAATCTACCGTTTCGGGCATATCAATTTCGTAAGATTTTTTTAACTGCTTTATATCCGAAGTAGGCTCTGCATTAAAAACTTCCGCATTAGCTTGTAATGCATTCATGGTTTCGGATTGCTTTTTTTCTTCGACTATTTTAGCCGCTTCTTTAGCGGCTTCTTCGTTAGCTATTTGTAAAGCACGTTCTTTGTTTTGAACCGCTAAAGCATAATCTTTAAAGCGTTCTTCTAATTGAATATAAAAGTCAGCTAAATAATCTGCTGCAGGAGTTACGGTAAATTCTTCTGCAATTTCTTTGTATTCATCTGAAGTAATATTTACCAGTCTAGGTGCTGAAAAAGTAGGAGTAAAACCGTTTGTTTCATTTATACGAGTTCTAACGGTATTTAAATAAACTTCAAGCCCTTCTACTGTTATACTTTTATTTAAAGCATATTCGTAAGCTTTAGCAATTTTTTCGTTTATTTCCTGCTTACATTTAGTGTCGTGGTTAACTATTGAATCAGCTACATATTGTTTAATACGTGCTACTTCTTGCTGTTTTTCCAATACTCTACGTTGTTCTGCCTCCCATGCTGTTTTTATGGCAATTATAGCTTTTTCGTTTTCTTTAATTGCAGCGTCAGCATCTTTTTCGGGTTGCATTAATCTACTTGCCACTTCGTCAAGTTTTGAAGTGTATTTTTTACGCAGTTCTTCAATAGCCTTTTTAGTTGCCTTTGCCGTTTTTAATTGCGTTTCAGCACTAGGAACTTGGTCTATGTTTAGTGGTTTCACAAGCGACATGATAGCCGCTTGTGATTGCGCTTGTAGTTGCATTTCTACGTTTGCAACTTGGACACCCATTTCGCCCCATGCTTGGCGTTTAGCGTCAGCTACTTGTGTTGTTAGTTCCATAACTTTTAAAGATTAATTTGTTCTACTGTTGTTGTTATTACTGATTCATTGGTTTGTACTACTTCGGAATTTTGTATTATTTCAGCTTCCTCTATTTCGGTTTCATTTATAACCGCTTCGTCTGCTTGTGGGGCTACAATAATCTGTTTCATTTCGGTTGGTTGTATTGCAATTGCATTGCGCTCGTTCATGTTGGTTCCTAATTTCTTAAGTCCATGTCGTATTGCTTTAGCTCTTGCAAATTCAGGATCTATTCCATTTTTCCACGATGTATAATTTGGATTAGCATATTTATAATTTGGTGCGCCCATATCCGTTTTGTTTCTACCATTTTCTTTATCACTTGCTCTTCTCCACCTTTCAAAGTCGCTTTCATCAAATTCAACTAATTCCCATCTTTGGTTAGGTAACTGGTATTCTAATTGTACTGCAATTACTCTACCATGAGCATCCTTTGTTACAGTTGGGCGTTTAATATCAATTATCCTTCCGCATTGGCGTGCAATTGAAATTATACCATTGCAAGTTGGAGTAATTTCTAAAGCCTTTTGCAAGTTAGGTGATTCCTTGCTTCCAACGTTTATATTCCTTGTCTTAATATAAACAAGTCCAGCATTTGGATCTAATGAAAGATTATTTTTCATTACTGCCTTTACAGCCAATATAACCGTTTGTGGCATTGCATCCATTATATCCGGTTTATTAACTGCTTGCAATCGTAAATACTCTAATTCCTGTAAGGCTAATGTTTCAACATTAACATTTGGCGAAGCATTAAGACCTATTAACGCTTGCAGTTGCGGTAGCTCTTGTTTGAGCAAATCCATTGTTTTCATAATTAAAAAAATAAATTGGTTAACAATGCAAATCTACAAAAACATTTTAAATATTTAAAAATTTTTTTTAATATTAAAATATTGCTTTGATTATTAGGGGATTAATTTTAAAAAGTAAAGTGTTTTTTATAATATATGAATTTATTTTTACATTTGCCGAAATGAAAACACTAACTATTAAGAACCATAATAATAAATTAGCCTGTGATTATTTTGGGTTAATAGCCCAAGCACCACCGTTTCCGGTACTTGAAAGCGATATGATACAGCAATTTTTAATTAAAGATGCGGATGGTAATTACCCGGATTTTGTGGCGGAGCGTATTACCATGACACGTTTTGAAACAAACACAGCACCGGAATTACTGGCATATTTAAGCAATGGCGAAGGTTATGTTTATGGAGAAAAATTAGCGTTTTACTTATTCAAAAAAATATGAGCGAGATTACACCAAAAAAATTAAACGAGATTATTAAGAAAACCGGTTTAAAAAAATCTAAGGTTGCTGAAATACTTGATATTTCGCAATCTTATTTGTCAATAGTTCTGCATGACCGGTCAATAATCAGTAAAAAAATGCAGCGAAAAATAAACGATAATCTGTTAAAGTACGTTTAAATTATAAAAATTAATGCGCTGTAAGTTAGTAAGTTGTGTTAAATAGTAAAAAAATAATTTTCATATTTAAAAAATACTTGTACTTTTACACCATCAAACTAAAACAAACGAAATGGAAACACTAATTATTTCAGACAAACAAGCTTACGAAGCTTTAATAGACATCTTAACCGAAGATGGTAAGACTTTTAAAATAGAAGAACTTGAAACTTATAACAAGATACACATCAAAGCAACTCCTAATGAGTTATTTTGGATTGGTACAAGAGTTGGAGTAAGAATAGCACCTTAAAATTTAAGATATGAAACGCTTTAAAATCACCTACCACTACAAAGGCAGAGCTTATTCGGAAACGTTTAAGGCACTTAGTAAAGTGCAATTATTAAAGAACCTATCGGATACTTATCTAGCTTGGTTAACGTTTACTAACTTAGAAATTCACAAAATATGACAATAGACTTCAAAGGACATCGACTAGAAATAGATGCTAACATAATCAAAGATTTTAGTAATTATGATACACCAGCTAAAGCAACTGAATGTGAAATAGAAACAATTACTTATAAAGGAGTTGAAGTAACCGATTTACTGCTTGATATGTTAAGTGTAAATGATTATATTAATTTACAAGAGTTGATAATTAAGGAGTATGAAGATGGCTTATAACGTTTTTCGGCTTTGCTTAGTGCTAACCTAATATTAATAAGATGAAGCAAAATAAAAGCACAAATGTTGATTTGAAAAACGAAACCCCTGCTGACGCAAAACCCGTGTTACCAGCAGTTTTTCTTTCGACAGGACACAAGATTGAGTTTGAGATAGGGCAAACAGTATATCTTAAAATGGATAACGAACAACACGGGCGAATGGTAACGGGAATAAGTTTAAGACCAAACCGAAGCGTAACATACTGTTTGGCGTTCGGGACAACCGAAACTTGGCACTATGGAATTGAGATTAATGATGAACGAGATATTGTCAAGGCGACTACTGGCTAAAATTGCTGGTAACGTTTTGCAAATAGGCTTAGTAAATTAATTTTATACCAATGAAAAAATACGAGAGTAAAATATTAGACGATTTTTTTAAGATAACTGACAAGGTTGCTTATGAGAAAGTTTTAGTGAAAATGACGATTGCAAAGAAGATAAGCGAAGGTATGGCTAAAAATAAAATTGGCAAAAAGGAACTTGCGTTAAAAATGAAGCAGCAACCTTCAGTTATTACAAAATGGTTGAGCGGAGGACATAATTTTACGATAGATACTTTGATAGAGATACAAAATGAACTACGAATAAAATTAATTTATTGAGCCTATTTGCTGTTATAAGTAAGCGATAGCGACCCGTAGGGTTACTTATAACGTTTTGCAGATTTGCGTCTGCGAGGAACGAAGTAGCGCAAATGTGCTGTTAGCTTTAGTTGCCTTGCGTGGGATTAAAATGAATATTAACAATTAATAAATAAAAACAATGAACATTTACAAAATTGAATTTTTACATGCTGCGCCCAAAGATACCGAAAGAGGTATTAAGTGCTTATTACTTGCCGAAAATGAAGAGCAAGTTTATGAATGGATTAAATCAGAACCAAAAATAGGTGAACGAAGCCTTTATAATGGGTGGACTGATTCAGAGGAAGAAAACGAAGAATTTGAAGTTTACAATGATAATTACGATGTTATTGGCAAAGAAAACTTTAAACAAAAAATGATTCGTTTGAAAGGGCAAATGAATGATAATGATTACGATTATTCAGATGCTTATTACGGCATTACTCTCTTTGGGTGGAGCTTATTAAAAGAAAATGTGAATACCGATTATTCAGAATTAATTGAATTAGGAATCGTTCATCGTGCGTTGGCAGGCAATTGAAGCTAACGTTTTCGGGCTTGTAGCAGTGCAAACGAAACTTAATTTGAAACACTAACTTAAACTTTTAAATAAAATGAATAGACCAATTAACGGCACAATAAACGGAGTATTTATGTGTGCATTAGGCGACTGTAAAGAACAGTGCTATACTTGTAAAATTGATGAGAAAATAGACCACGAAAACATTATTAATAGACTTAATAGAGAAAATGTTGAGAGGGATGAAAAAGCAAAAACAACAGCAATGGCTTTACTTGATAAATATACATACTTGCTAAATACAGATATTTATACATCAACAGTAAGACATTGTGCCGAAATTGTTGTAAACCAAATTTTAGGAGATAAATTGGTTACTGGTTTGGACGAGGATTTTTATTTAAAAGTTTTAAACCACATACGAAATTTACCACACTAACAGCATTGCTACAAGCCCGTGTTATGCGGTCGTTTTAATGCCGCATAACGTGATGCAGCTTGGCGCAGTTTGCGTGGGCTTGTGGGATGGTAATTGCGCTAAGGTGCTGTTATGTTGGTGCGATGGCAAGTGTGTAAGGCAGTTTTATTTTATTAATTTTTAAAAAAGCGAAGGAAATGGAAAGCTATTATTTAATTATTTATTCCGATTACAAATCAAACGGAGGTAAATTGTAACGATTAGAAATTGAAGCATCAAACATATTAGCAGCTATTAGTGCTGTTTATGAATTAAAAGGTTATGTATTAATTAAAAGCATAGAATTAAAATGAGACAAGGAATAGCAGAATTAGAAAACCAACATTTAGAGATTGTTAATTGGTTGCTTGAACGTGAGGGGAATCCAAACGCTGAAATTAATTTTAAACGAGTTGTAAAATTGATAGCTGAACATAATGAGAAATACGCTAATTTAAAGCTAATGTTTAAATCATTGACGGAAGATTTTGAGCAAAAAGAAAAATACTATAAGAAACAATTACACTCAATTAAAAAAGCCGAAACATTAGGACAAGCAAAATTAATAGCAACAGAAACACTTTTATAAAATGAATTTATTAAGAATATTAAAATTTAGGGAATGGAATGGTTTAGAAATGAACTACCAACCATTAATATCAATGATTTCAACAGCAAGTTTAAATGAGCGTTTTTATCAAGAAAGATTAATGCAATTTACTGGTGTTAAAGATTGTAACGGAGTTGATATTTATGAGCTTGATATTGTAAAAATAACAGATGTTAATTTTGAAACAGGAGAAGAAACAACAAAAATTGGTTGTGTAAATTGGGACGATGAAAGATGTATGTTTTACATAACTGGCTTATATTATAAATCAATTTATCCTAATAGCAATTGGGAGGTTATTGGAAATTATTACCAAAATAAAAACTTACTAAATAACATATCAAAATGACAAACTGGGAAAACGAAACAATGGATATAATTACAGGCGAAACTCCACGCCAAAAATTTGATTACATTAAATCATTGATGTGGGAAAATGCCCCCGAAAAAGAAGCTGAATTGCTTAATACTGTTTATCTTTTAAAAGAAAAAGGAAAACAAATGTATAAAGAGTTTGGTAGCGAAAGTTATAGTTTAAGATGCGCTATTTATGATGCAGCGGAAGATATTTATAAACTAACAAATAAATGTAAAAAAGAACGCAAAACTTTAAACCAATGGTTAAATGAAGTTGAACGACTTAGACGTGCGTAGACTTTTAAAAATTAATAAAATAAAATTGAACATAACGTTTTCGGGCTTTGCGTTCGTTTTTTGCCTACTCGAATGTTCAAAGTTAGCACCAATGTTAAAGGCAAAAAATGACGCAAAACCCGTGTTATGGGCAGTTGCGGTTTAATAACGAGAAAGTAAAAATGGAAATACAAACATCACTTTGGGAGAAGCCCGTTTTAGAAGCGGATATAGTTTATACACCGACTTATGTTAGTGAACACATTGTGCGTTGGCTAAACCCAAAAGGGAAATGCTTAGACCCGTGCAAAGGCGATGGAGCTTTTTATAATTATTTGCCTGAAGATAAAGACTATTGCGAAATACGAGAGGGCAAAGACTTTTTTACATACAATGAAAAGGTAGATTGGGTAATTGGGAACCCACCTTACAGCATATTTGAGGACTTCTTA